>NZ_LR733445.1:0-1141 GCF_902506255.1 Exiguobacterium sp. 8H
ACGTACAACGTGGCGTCGCCGTACCTGGCGGCCGAGCGTGGTGAGCTAGACGGCATCATCCAGCCGCACGCCACCCGCGTGTCGGTCATCAAGGCCCTCCGGTCGCTGCGGGGCAAGCGTGCAACGCTGCCCCCGAAGAAGCACGGGAACATCCCGCTCTGACGGGACGCCACGCAGCACCCGTGCCCTCGGACGAGCCCGCTTCGGTGGCGGACGTCCGGGTGGTCTCCGGCGAACCCACCCCCGAGGAGCTCGCCGCCGTCGTGCAGGACCGCCTGGCGCTCGACGCCGCGTAGGGTTCCCCTCCGCAAGACACCGGTGTTCGCCGGTTGAACACGCGCAGGACGCGGTTCAGCTCGCGAACACCGGTGTTTTGCTGCCCGCTCCCGTTCAGATCTTGCGGAGCAGGACCGAGTTCACCTTGTGGTTCGCGCCCTTCTTCAGCACCAGGGTGGCGCGGGAGCGCGTGGGCAGCACGTTCTCGAGCAGGTTCGGCTCGTTGATCGCCCGCCAGACCTCGGTCGCCGTCCGCACCGCGTCCTCACGCGAGAGCGAGGCGAACCGGTGGAAGAACGAGTCGGGGCTCGAGAACGCCTCTTCCTGCAGGGCGAGGAACCGGTCGACGTACCAGGACTCGATGTCCTTGGTCTTCGCGTCCACGTAGATCGTGAAGTCGAACAGGTCGGACAGCGCGAGCCGCCCGTGCACCGGGGGCGCCAGCACGTTGAGACCCTCGACGATGAGCACGTCGGGCTGCCGGACGACGAGCTCGGCATCGGGCACGATGTCGTAGACCAGGTGCGAGTAGTACGGCGCCCGGACCTCGGTTGCCCCGCTCTTCACCTGGCTCACGAAGCGCAGCAGGGAGCGGCGGTCGTACGACTCCGGGAAGCCCTTGCGGTCCATGATCCCGCGGCGCTCCAGCTCGGCGTTCGGGTACAGGAAGCCGTCGGTCGTCACGAGCTCCACGCGAGGGGTGTCCGGCCAGCGCTTCGTCAGCTCCCGCAGCAGACGGGCGACGGTGGACTTGCCGACGGCGACGGAACCCGCGACGCCGATGACGAACGGCGTGCGTCCGGCGCGCTCACCCAGGAACCGGCTCGTCTCGGCGTGCAAGTTCCGTGCGCCGGCCGCGTAGAGC
>NZ_LR733467.1:0-3163 GCF_902506255.1 Exiguobacterium sp. 8H
TGCCTCCGGGGTCTCGCCTGCCCGTCTTGGATGCGTCTCAGCTGGAACCGTTCCAGCCGTTCGCGGAATCGTCGGATCATGTCTCATCTCTCCTTTCGGCCGTTCTGGCCGTTGTGGTGTCGCCGGTTTTGGCGGGGTCTGACGGGGCGTCGGCTCCGTCAGGGGTGGCGGGGAAGGCGTCTTGTCGTACGCCGCACGTGCTTCAGGTGGGACGGTCGTGTCAGGATGTTTCGGTTGTTCGTTCGCCTGCATCCCGCGTTTCCATCGCCATGGTTGTGGGGGTGGAGGGCTCGCCTCTCCGGTCTCGGCCGATCCGGTCGATGAATCCGGATCGGGTTCCGCCTGTCCGGTCCGGGCAGGCTCACCCGACTGTGACATCTGCGGTCCATACCGTACATGCGGTCTCGCGTCTGCGTTAGGTGCCGGTTCTGACGGGACCGATTCCTCCTGCGTTCCGGGCACTGAACTCTCGCCGGTCACCTGCCCCACCGCTTTCTCCTCATCGGGCTGTGGGTTTTGCCACTTCCAACGTTTCCGAGGTGTCGGTCCCGTTTCTGGTGTCGATTGTTCTGTCCCGTCAGGCGTTGCCTGTACGTCCTTCGAGGCGGGCGAGGCGTCCGGTTTCGATTTCGTCGCGCCACCCTTTGGCGGGTCTGCCTTCCAACCGTTCTTGGCGTACTTGGCCAATGGCGATCGGGACGCCACGGTCGATGTCACGTCCGCCGATGATCCGGTCTTGTCCTTCTTCGAGTCGCCGTAGTCGATTCTGAGCGGGACCGGCAGGGCGTCGTTCTTCTTGCCCTTGAGCGTCTCGGCCGATCGTTTGACCGCCGCGGCGCCCGTCATCGCGCCAATCCCGGCAGAGAGTGGGGCGGTGAACACCGAACCGCCCGCACGGGCCATGTCGACGCCCTCGCGGAGTCCGGCACGCGTTCCGAACTTGTTGTCAAAGTAGGTGATCCCTTTGAACAGCCCGATCGTCAGGACGAACAGACCGATCAGTTTGGCGAGCCCGCCCTGATCCGACGCGAACAGCAGGTTGCTGAAATACAGATAGAGCCGGAACCCGAGGACGAGGATGACGAGCGTCAGGAGCTTCTGGGCAAGCTCGCTGAAGATATTGCGCATCGTGTCGCTCTCCCGCGCGCCGATGGCGGCCGCGATCGGGGCGAGCACCTGCGCGAGCAGAATCTCATACAGCAACATCATCGTCTTGAAGGCGACGAACACGAGCGCGAACGCGAGTGTGACGAGCTGGACGAAAATCGGGAAGAAGTCGATGTGATAGCGGTAATAGCGGACCTCTCCGATCCCGAATAGCCCACCGTCTAATTCGACCGGTTCGTTTTGATCCGAGTCCCAGTATTGTGTCAGAATCTTTTCATCGAGAGCGCTTTCCATCATCTCGTCCGTGACCCGACTGAACGGGTTCAACAGGACGATGCCCTGACGGGAGTCCAACCCGTTCTTCTCGGAGATGCTCATCTCGCCCGGCGGCGTCTGCCATCCGTCCTCGATGAACCGTTTCACGTCATAGACGTTGTTCCGTACGACGATCTCCGACAACGGCGCCCCACTGTTGCCATCGCCCATCGCCTCCTCGACGAACACCTGACCACTGTCGCTCAGGTCGAGCCCTTTCGAGACGACGTCTGGCACGATCAAGACGACGACGATGGCGAAGAAGAACGCCTGGAACACGTTCCCGTACTTCATCGCGGGATTGACGAACATCATGTATCCGAGGATGACCCCTTGGATGACCATGAACGCCCAAAAGAACAGGACGAATACCCCTTCGAGTCGTCCGATGAGCGGGTTCGTGAAGAACCCGCGGAACAGCTCGTCGACGCCCGTATACAACGACTCGACGCCTTGAAGGAGTTGCATGAGCGCGACGACCCATTTCCAGAGCTCCCGGCGGAGGTGATCCGACCATAGGTTCGTCATGTCGAGGTATGGACCGAACGTCTCATACAGCGTTGCGGTGATTTCCATTTATCGTTCCCTTCCTTTCTGCCCGTTGTCCGGGCACGTACATAAAAGGACGGCCACATGAGGGCCGTCCCGGTTTCTTGCTTATTGATCGACGAGTGTCAACAGTTCACGGACGTCCTTGTCGACGTCACGTTCGATGTCTTCACGCGTCTTCCCACCCTCAGCGATGATGTTCTGTTCCCCTTGATGAATCTCACCTTCATGTACGAGACCAATTTCACTATGTGGAAAGTGGAATAATGCATAGATTCGATCATCATGGGGGTATTGTCTCTCATTAATAATAAAATAGTGGACATCATTTTCTTTAAACACCCGATCCACCATTTTCGAGATTTCAGACTCACCTTTGATGTCGAAACGTCCACCCTCATAGAAGAAGAACGTCTTGCCTGCCTCTAACATTTCATTGGCCTCGTCGTAGGTGATGATTGTCGGACCTTCACCCTCGTACAGCGTGTCGAGCGCTTCCGCCCGGCCACAGCCTGACAGCGTCAACAACAACCCACCGAGCAACAACAGGACACCGATTAGTAATACATTCCATCGCATTCGTTTCATGAGCGATCTCTCTCCCATTCTTGGATTATGATTCATCCCCTTTCTTCACGAGATAGGGGTGGATGAGTTCATACATTCGATTCTCATCGACAGGTTCTTTCATGTCGATCCGTCTTCCCAGTTCCATCACCACAAGTCCGATCCGTTTTGACAGGATCAGTTCTCCTTGTTTCAGTTCGAGCCACTCTTTGACCGTCCGTCGCTCCATTCCTGTCGCGTCAGACGAATTCGGCTCTTCGACGTCCGAGTCGTGAGGTTCCCCTTCATCCGGTTCGGGAGAAGGGCGGACAGGTTCCTCTTGCGTCGGTTCAGGGGTCATGCCGAACGTGTCGTCCAACAGGTCGAGCCCGGATGGTGTGGCAGGCGTCTCCGCCCCACTCTCCGACGTGGCCGGGACGTCCGTCCCGTGCGTCGGGAGGGGCATCAAGGAGGACTCTCGTTTGACCGTGGAGGGTTCAGATGGGGCTGATCCCTGCGTCTGTCCGGTGGACGCGTCCACGGTGTCTTCTGGGGCCGGAGCGCCCTCTGGGGGCGTGAAACGCGTGATCGGGCCGTCATACACACGGCGTTCGCGCCATGCGATGACCTGGTCCATGTATTCCTT
>NZ_LR733446.1:0-3151 GCF_902506255.1 Exiguobacterium sp. 8H
CATCCACGTACAGAGAACCGGCCCGACGGCGGGACATGGAACAGTTCAGCCTCGACGGGCAGTTCCTCGAGGTGCTCCGGGAACAGGCGCGATCCAGCGTTGTGCCGGAGACAGAAGAAAGCCAGGATCAAAGCATGCGGTCCGGAACGAAACCGAACATCTGACGAGCGGGCCGGCACATGTCGGCCCCTTTCGCGTACAAAAAAGGAGAGTGTCTATTGTGTGTATTGACGAGCAGGGCGAAGACATGAAATTAACTGATAGCAAGAAATTTAGGATGTGGATGTTGAAGTTTGCGATTCGGAACCATCATCCTGATTCGCCATACGTGGACATGATCTTTCATTCAACGCCATATCCAGAATCGGAAAACGCATATGATTTTTGTGAGCATCAGTGGTACCTGACGCCACATCCAGACAAGATTGGTGAACCGATCAAAGACGAGCGCTACGAGATGATGATCGTTCCGACGTGGCTGATTCAAGAGTTAGGGTGGGACGGGATGTATCTGTATTGCAAGGTGACAGACAAGCAAACGAGGGACGTGCATGACACGGAAACTGTCAAATTGGATCGCGACTTCGACAAGGTTCTAGAATCGGGAACTGTATTCTTTAAGGTTGCTGATTACGATGAGCACGGTATGATTGTGCCAGTAGACCAATTGGCGGAGATGTGAAAAAAAGGGGAGGGGAATGTATGGTACATGAGCTGAAGATTTGGCCGGAATATTTTGACGCGGTCGAGGCCGGCCTGAAAACGTTCGAGATTCGTCAGGACGATCGCGGATACAAGTCCGGCGATGTCCTGACCTTGCGTGAGTACGACCCGACCGAACAAGCGTACACCGGCCGGGCATTGTGCCGACGCGTGACGTATACGTCGACGTTCGCCCAACGGGCCGGCTATGTGGTGATGGCGCTCGGGAACATCGACAGAAGCAGGGTCAACGTCCGAACAGAACAAACGATACCTTGACGAGGACGAGGGGGTGCCGACCGGCGCCCCTTTTTTTGTGTACAACGCGAAAATGAGGGTATAAAATAAGAACAAACGTTCTTATAATTGCTTGGGAAAGGTGGAGATGGACCATGACGAGATATGTCGACCGGGGCGAGAAGAAATGGGTCCCGTTCCTGATGCCGGAACACAAGGCACTCCTCATCAAATATTATCGGGAAGTGCAGAAGATCGAGATGCCGGATATCGACGACCAACTGTTGGACGCGTACGAGCGTGTGCTGAACGACGCAATCTTCTCCGGTGACCGGGTGACGGTGCGGTATGTGACGGACGGGGAGATGCGCCAGTTCCATGGGTTCGTGCATCGGGTCGATTACATGGACCGTGTCGTCGAGTTGGCCAACGAGCGGGACGGGGTCGTCCAGGTAGCGTTCGACGCGATCGCGTTCGTCGGAACAGAGTGATTTGGGAATGTTGTTACGCTTATTGGTATGATAGTGATGAACACATCGAACGAAATAATCTAGATGTTGTTACGGAGTTTACAGCAAAGTCAGAAAGGTGGAAATTCAGTCGTGAAATACAAACCCACAATTCAGCCAGACGACCACATCTATTCAACATTGATTGAATTGTTGAGCACTTTGAAAGAACAATTAAAACTTTCATGGCTTCCGCAACCACAGGAAACGGAAGGGTTGCCCGAGAAAACTCGTCTGCTGGATAGGTTGCAGAAAATGTCCGATGTGATTGAACCATTCGAACTATATAACGCTATGACTGGAAAAAATGAGGCGGCGAAAAAATTTGTAGATCAATATGGTGGTCATCGTTTCACTATGCTAGAAGATGATACAGAGGCAATTGATTTTTGTTTGTTTTCTTTTTATTTCTCGATTCTTCAAGAATATATGGAGTCAGTAGGCGGGTGGGAAAGTTTTATATTTAAAAGGAACAATGATGAGATACTCTCTAAAATATACAGAAAACACATCAAATTTTTGTTGGCTAAAAAGATAACTGTGAATATATTGATCCCCTTGGAGGGCTGCGTCTGGCAAGGAGATGCATATAGTGAAAAGGGGATTCAATTGAATCCACAGTTGAAGTTCAGGAATTTAGACCCTATCGAGCATGAGGGAAGAGTGTCGAACTATTTTGATGATGGGTATGGACGAGATATGTACTATAACGATTCGGAGCTTCTAAATTCAAACATGACATTTGAGATTATAGCTGAAATCAATATAAATGGAATGAATGTACTCGAGATTGAAAATAGAATAATTGAGGTTTATGCTGAACATTTCAAACAACTGAATTCATTTGTCAATTTGATGTCCCTAGAATTGGAGCACAATCTTCTTGTCGTGAAGGACGCATATTATGTGGTGGAGGGATTCCCTTTCAATATGGGTGCTACTCCGGTAACAAGGTGGCAACCGATGACTTTAGACCAATCGTTTATCATTGAACTCTGTAATGTAAGAAAACACTGGGTAGAGCCAGAAGACATGCTAGAAATCACGAGTGAATCACTAAAGGGATTGGAACACACCTATTTGAATGTATTCGCTGATATGAAAAAGGATAAGTCAGAGCCTGTTAAACAACTGGAAAATGCTTTTCTTCGAAGAACGCGATCGCTCATGGATCGATACTCAAAGGACGGATTCCTTGACGCTGTTATCGGGATTGAGTCACTGCTAAATGGAAACCAGGGGGAATTGAGCTATAGGATGGCACTGTACGCAGCCAACATCTTACAAGGAGACCCTTCATTTGAAGGGAAAACCAAATGGGATATTTTTGAGGATTTTAGGAAAATGTATAAAAAAAGATCGAAGAATGTACATGGTGGTCTAGAAGAAGGTGACCCAAGAGGGATTAAGTTCCTTAATCGACTGCTCATTAACATCATGCACCATGAACAAATTGACTTTTCGAAGAAAGGGGACAAAAGGGCGAGCATAGCAAGCCAAATTGAAGATATTTATCTTTTTAATTAATTTTTTTTGGTATATACATCAAAAAAATGATGTGAAAAAAATCAAGGGAGGAATTTTGTGAGTGCGCAAGCATTTTTTAATCGTCTTATGAGACAACATGGAGAATGGTTTGATGTGATACGGAATAGCGAAGTAGTTGCGCAAATACAAGGACTGCCAAACAATGATAAAAGTGG
>NZ_LR733447.1:0-17048 GCF_902506255.1 Exiguobacterium sp. 8H
ATTCATTATTATGTAAAAAGATGTTATTTATATTCAAAGATGAATTTGATTACTCTAATATTAACAAATTATAAAGCTGATAAGTAATTAGCATAGGACTTTGAATAGTCCTATGCTAATAAAAACTAGATTAATCGTTCTATATTTAACAATGCAGTTCTTGATGAAAGTTCTTTTTCTTCTTCGAGCAACACATCATACCAGTTATTTTCAAGCGATTTCAGGACCGCTCTCTCCAAGCGATTGGTTTTTTCAAGATGGTGTAAGGGATGTACGGCACTTTCTGGGTCGAAGTGACCGCTCACCAACGGTTGATTCGGTAAGGCCATTGTATAAGCCACAAGCTGATCTTCACTGAAGTCATGATTATTGGCGACACCGAACTGTTGAAACCTAAGACCTTTGTCATGAATATACATGAGCGGCTCATCGACACGATCTATTTTCAGGTTTGTCTCGAGGGTCGCTTTTGCGTTCAGATAGGATTCCACTTCCTCAGGAAATACACTCTGTACGGCATGTACTCGCTCATAGAGTGTGAGGTCGGTGTCTTTCCATCCCATACGCCGATTTAGCTGCTCGATATATTCAAGTGGGGTCTGTTCCTTCTCATGCTCTAAGGTGTGAACATTTTCTAAATGTGACTCGATATGGTCAAGGAAGGTCGCGGACGTTTGATGGACCTCTTGCAACAGCTGTTCTTTGTCGAGTAGTTCCTTGTCTTTCGTCCAACCGGCCAGATAAGAGAGCGAGAAGTCATCCGTTGGGAACCCTAGTTGATGGGAGACGACATAAGCGACCATCTCGGCCTGGAACTCCTTCTCGGGTGCCGTGAGCGGTTGGTCTCGTTCAAGATTCCGCTCCTGGTTGTGCAGCTCCGCGTGGGCGAGCTCATGGATCAGGACGCTGATGTCCTCAATCGATGTGTTTCGCGGGTTCAAGGCAATCGCATGTAGCTCCGGATAGTAACAACCCTTCGCCGTCCCGATCTCGTCGAGCGGTTCCTCCAATAGCGTCACATTCCGGGCATCCGCGAGCGTCGTCAAGGCGTCACGGATGTCTTGTTCGTTCTCGAGCCCGCCGTCTCGGTGATACCGTTTGAAGATGTCCGAGACCTCAATCCCTTTCTCGCGCGCGTCGGTCTGCGTGTATTCGAACACGTGACCGATTTTGAAGTACATCATCTTACGTGACGGGATTCGTCCTTGTTTCACGCCGTCCTTGATTGGCTTGGGTGCCTTGCTGAGCGGCACCCATTCATCTTTGTGCAGGGCGTACGTTACTGGGTTCGGGACGAACACCTTAATGCCACGCTCACCTTTTTGTACCTGTGCCCCTTGCTTCTCCCAGAACGGATAAGAGCCGACCGCGACCGCTCCGGGGAACTGGGACTCGATCAAGATCGCGTTCCGCATCGAGTATTGATGGAACTTGCCGAGGAACTGCAGATGTTCCCGAATTTTTTCTGGGCTCTCAAAGTAGCTGTCGATCTGTTTTCCCATTTGTTCCGTCAAGGCCTCGAGCTCGGCCTTCCGTTCTTCGTTCGTCTTCATCTTGGCCATCGTGTCAGACTCCTTCCTTCAACAAATCGGTGACAGATTCTTCAGTATCCGTAAATTCATTCAGTTCACGTTCGAGTTGCGATGACGTATCTGAAATATCGAGTAACAGCCGTGTTCGCTCGAAATTGACGGGAAGCAAGACGACCTCGTCTTGCACGACGGTGGTCAAAAGTTGGTGCTCGGAAACGGACACCGGGATGTCGTACCGTTTTCCATAAATAAGGACCGTGACGGTATCAAATTGAAGCGTCAACAGTTGTCCCATCGTGAAGGGACGGTCAAGTGGTTGCATAAGGTTCATCCTCTCTCAAAAGTTAGTGTGTCCTTCTTCTGTTTTTGGTGTTCGATACGTTCCTGGACGACACGTTCCGCCGTCGCGAGGAACGTCGGCTTAAACTGGTCCGTCGTCATGATGTCCTCGATGCCTTCGGTCTGCAGGAGCGCCTGAAGGAGCTCTGTCAGAATCTGACCGTGACGGTCGGAGCGGTTCGCGGCGAGACGGATCCGCTCGAGTTCCGTCAATACCTGCTCGTTGATCAACTCCTCCATATGATGCGAAACCTGTGTGCTGATCGAGCGGGTGAGGAACTGCATGTCCCACTTCTCGTCAGCCAGTTGTTTATGCTCGTCTGCGATATGGTCGATAACCTGACCGAGATGACCGAAGCGTTTGTCGTCGGCGAACTCTTCCAAATACGCGACCGTCTCCGGCTTCAATCGAAGACGGATCTGTCTCAACTCTTCCATCGTCCTCCCTCACTTTCCATATTCGATGTCCCGTTCCAACTGTTCAAAAGCACGTTGGTTCTTCAAATGTTCGAACTCATCGTTCATGTGTCGCTCGATCCGGTAGAGTGATTCGTTGAATATCTTTTGTTGGTTAAATGCGCGTCGGACCGGATGTTTGAGGGCTTCATTTTTCTCAACTGTCGCCTGTTCTTTTGACAAGTCTCGCATCTCAAAGAGGATGGCATTCCCCATCCGGCTGTAGAGGTCCTGTCGTTTCGTCGTCCGGTACCGCTCGGCCTTTTCCGTGTCGCCGTAGCTACGACGATGGAACGACACTTCCTGCTCGAGCCGCTCGTTGAAGGCTTGGAACTCTGATTTGAAGTGAATGTCGATGTAGCGGTCGGTCAGGCGGTCGAGTGATTCACGGATCGGCTGCATCCCGTTCATGTTGTAGCGCCACTGTCGTTTGTCTTCCGGCAACCGCTCATAGATGTCCTTGAACTGACGGACGAGTTCGGGATGCAGGACACGGTTCGGGAGCGTTTGAATCTTCCGGTTCCGTTTATGGGCGACCAGTTCGTCTCTTATGAACGCGTTCAGTTTCTCCTGTTCTTTCGTCCGGTCAGCGAGGGAATGGATGACCTTCGACTTCATCAGCTCGATCGATTTAGGTTTTCGCTTGCCACGCTCGCGCATGTGGCTCGTCTCGACGATGGCGACATGCACGTGGATATTGTCGGTGTTGTAATGCACGGCACCGGTCCAGTAGGCGTGGACCATCTTTTCTTTTTGGAGCATCGAATCGACCGCGTTCCGCGTCGCCTGGATCAATCGTTTCTCGTCGACGAGGTCATCGTGGAGCACACCGGTCTCGCGCAGCCAGGCGTTGTCGAACGAGATGACGTCCTGCCAGAGGATGCTCCCGTTCTCTTGCGCATGCTTGAAGATGTCGCGGACGGCGCGACGTTTTTCGTCGTTCAATCGATCTTCCTCGCGTGTGAACAAACCACTCGATTTCGTCTCGTCTTCCATATAGTCGTGATACGTCTCGAACTGTTCCCGACTGTCTTTCGCGTCCGGTCGATTGATGTAGTCGAGGTACGTCGTGTAGCGACGCGACTTCTTTTTCGTGCCCGGCACCTTGAACTTCGACTTGATGACGACACCCGGCGTCTCACGCATCCTGCATCACCTCACTCAACAAACGGGTCACCTGGGCGAGCTCGTCCGCACTCCGTTTCAAGTGGAGTGTGTTCGCCTCGAGCTGTCGTTCGAGTCGCTCGACCTGCGTCGATTGGATGCCGTTCGCGCACCAGGAGGCGAGCAATTCTTTCAAATATTGTTGCCGGGAACGGTTGTGTTCCTTCGCCCATTCATCGATCTGCTTCACGATGACGGGGTCGATGTCGCGGAGTAACAGATCCATCTGCCTGACCACCTTTCTAGAGGATACATATTGCCAACGTTCGAAAAGTTCATTCAAAGAGCATAAGGGGAAACTGCTATCACTTGTCGTGATAGCCCAGGCAGAGCCTGGGGTTTCCGTGATATCACCAAAAGTCCGAAAACGGCACGAAATGTGCCAGTAAAACCAGCGATTTGGCACGAAATGTGCCACTTAAATTGATAGTTCCCGGAGCCGAACACGCAACTTGTCATGCTTTTCTTCGAGCGCTACGACCGACTGTTCGAGCTTTTCAAGTTCTAGTGTGAGCTCGTCACGCTTCCGGCCGAGGTCGAAAATCTCGTTCTCCTTTTCGACCTGTTCGTCGAGCGAGAGGTAGGGAAGTTCTTCTTCGAGTTCCTCTTTGTCACGGTCGAGTCGCTCGATTTGTTGCCGTTGTGCTTCGACCGACTGCTGTGCTGTTTCCAAATGCCGTTCGGTCTCCGCGAGCTCGTCCTCGACGAATAGTCTCGTGAAAGTTGTCTCGTCAGATGATGTGTGGCTCGCCTGTTGGATGGTCCGGCGGTCGGCATAGAGTGACGTCAAAAGACTGTTCTCCCGTTCCTCGGATGTGAGTGTGTCGATCGATTGTGACTCATCCAATCCGTAAATCCGGACAGCGAGCTGGTCGAAGTCGCTCGGCACATCTTTCAATTCGAGCACGTATTGATCGTTCCGGTCATACAGCACCATGACTTCCTTCTCGGAATCCGGACGTGCCTTATAGACATAGCGGAAGAGATGATCGTTCGTGTTACCTGGTGCTTCATTGAGCGAGAGTCGGATGCGTATTGTCTTGGCCTCCGTATCGTAACTGGACGCGTGGAGCGTCACGGTCTCCCCGTTCGAGAGACGGATTGCCTCGTTGATCGGCGTCTCATTGACCGGTGCCTCCTCGGCGAAGAAAAACGACGAGGTACCGAAAAAGAGGAAGCCGACGACAAAGAATACGCCGAGTACGAGGTAGAACCGGGAGACGTTCTGGGTGAGACGCCGTCGTGTTTGTCGTCGCATCTAGATTCCTCCTTCCGATGTCAGGTCTTCCATTTCGGTGACGACCAAACGTCCTTCGATAGACTCGAACGTCAGGGCCAACAGTTCTTGCGTCGTCTCTTCATAACCCGTCTCGGTGATCCACAGGTGCTGTTCGAACCGTACGAGGCAATCTTCTTCGGAGACAGAAGGGAACACCTCGATGTTGCGGACGGTCGTCTCGAACGTGCCGACGTCACTGCCGTCAGCGGCGAAGAGCGTGGCCGCGAGTTCCTCCGACATGACGTCCTTCGCCTGTCGTTTCTGGGTCGTGTAACTGTCCTTCGTGATGGTGAAGGCGTACTCGACGAAGCGCGTCGCGCGTGTCGTCAGCTCCTCCATTCGTTCCGTCTCCTTTGAAGCGACGACTTGTTCGGTGTCCGCTGACGTATCCTCGGAGGTTGCCGATTCAAGGGAAGTGGCGCTCTCATTTTTCGTCTCACTAGGGTCTGAAATACTCGTGACAGCCGTCGCTTGTTGATAGAAAAAGGCGTTTGCCGCGAGTGAAATAAGAAGCAGTACCCCGAACAGATATGCGAGGTGACGTGCGGTGAAGTTCATTCTTCCTCCTCCTTTCCATACATCCATGACTCAAAATCCGAAGACCGGGGCGGGGTCGATATGACCGGACCATTCACCCGTCTTGATCTCGAAATGTAGGTGGTTCCCGCTCGAACGGCCGGTCGTGCCGCAGTACCCGAGCGCCTGCCCAGCGTCGATCTGTTGCCCGGTCTGGACGCCGAGACGACTCAGGTGCGCGTACGCCGTGATGTAGTTGTCGTGTCGGACTTGGACGAGATTGCCGTACGGTCCGCGGTTCCCGCTATAGATGACGGTGCCGCTCTTGACCGCGTGGATCGTGTCGGACGGGGTGCAACTGAAGTCGATACCGGTGTGGTTATCCCGTTGTCCGAAGACGACGCGCCACCCGAAACGCGATGTCACGTTGAGCGGGATGGCGAGCGGGGAACGTAACCCCGACAACAGTTCTTTCGTGATGACCCCGTCGGCGACGGCGATCGGTGCGAGGTATTTCAACACCGCGTCGACGTATTCGATGTCCCCATAACAGGCACCGTACTGGACCGCGCTCGGACGATGACAGCGGTAGATGCCGGTGTGTTTCACGCGTTGGTACATCATTTGGGAGAACGAGATGGCGAGCTCTTTCGAGTACCGTCCTCCGTTCTGTTGCACATAGTCAATAAAGCCGCCTCCGAAGTTGTAACTCTGTAGCGTGAGCTGCACGTCACGGTTCGCCCGTTCGAAGACGGCGGCGAAATGTTCGACGCCGTAGACGATGCTCTCCTCGGGGGAGGTGATGCATCCGATGCGTCCACACTTCGATTCGCTCGCCTGCATCGGGTCGTTCCCGCGTCCGCCGCTCTCCTGCATCATGAGCGCGAGTACGAGGTTCGTCTGTTCGGCCAGTCCGTGCTTCGACAGTTCCGATTCGACCAAGCCCCGATATTGGAGTACCTGGTCGCTTACCTGTAGACCTCCTGCGGTATTGAACGTGACGTCGGTCAGTTGTTCGTTCTGGACACCTGTGAGCGTGTCGAGGATTCCGACGACGAGGATGACCAGGAACAACACGAGTGCCGTGATGCCGAGCAGGATGAGCCGCCACTTGAGCATCGCAAGCTGCCATTTCGCTGTGACGGCGAAGCGGGCCGTCCGTTTCGCGGCCGCCCACATCAGGCACCCCCACCGAACAAGACGAGTTCTTCGGGTGCGACATCGACGTCAAAGATGAGGTTCTGCACGCCGGAAATGCTGAGGACGACACGCCCCGTCTCGAGCGAGGGGATGATCCGCATCTCGGAATTCGAGAGTTGGCCATCAAACACCGTCTGGATGATTGGGATGCTCTCCGCGTCCTGTTCGCCGATGATCTTGTATTGCGTAAGCTGGAAGAGCGACTTGACGTTCTCCGCGTTCTCGGACTTCGATCCGGCCGGCACGAAGTCGGTGATCAGATGCGACACGAAGAAGATACCGCCGAAGTACTTGCGCGCCTCGCGCATACAGCGTTGCAGATACAGGATGGCCGGCTGCGCGATGTCGCGCGTGTTGATTAAGTGGTGTGCCTCGTCGATGACGATGAGGTACTTGCATGCTTCTTCCGTCCGGAGCACGCCCTGGTTGTAGGCCTTCAGTTGACTCGATCCGTTGGCGATCATCCCGTCCCACAGCATGTTCATCAAGGAGAACACCTGCGCCTGGAACACTTCGTCGCGCAGGCTCGTCAGGTTCCGGAGCGGGAACGAGACGATGAGCTCCTCGTCGAACCGGTCGATCGAGGAGTGCCCGTCGAAGATGTTGCCATAGTTGTGGACGAGGTTCGTGACGGCGAGCTCGATGTTCTCGAGACGCCGCACCCGGTTCGGGCTGATCGCCTCCTTGATCGAGGTGCGCGTGTCGTCCGTGTAAAGTTCTCGACGCACGAGTTTCAAGAAGTCTGAGAACGTCGGGTACCGGTTCGCCGGATGCGTCGTGATCGGCAGTTCGCCTTGTTCGTCCCAGAGCCCGTGCCGGACGTACAAATCCCGGAGCAGGATCTCGAACTCGTTCGTTTCTTCCTGCGTCGCCGCCGGGTTGATGTAGTGATAGAACACGGACATCTTCGAGAGATGCTGCATGAACGAGAGTGCCTCGTTGGCGCTGCCGTCGTTGTTCGTCACAGTCTTATAGACATGGAGCGGGTTGATGAGCCCGGCCGACCCGTCGAGCGCAATCTCTTTCCCGCCGAGCTGGCGCACGAGGTCGGAGAACTCGCCCGTGACGTCGAGGATGCGGATCTTGTTGCCCTTGATTGCCTGGTCGAGCACGGTTTTCTTAAGAAGTGTCGACTTTCCGGACCCCATCTTGCCGATCATGAGCGCGTTATAGAACTTGCGCTGTTTGTCCTTATGGAACAGGTCAAAGATGACGCTACCGTTCGTGTCGGTCGTCCCGTAATACGTGCCGGTCGCGTCCTGGAGCGACGTGAAGTGGAACGGATAGCCGCCGGCGATGGAGAGGGACGGGATCTCTTTCCCACGGCGCCGGTTCGGGAGCTTTTGTTGCTGATCATAGCTCGTGAACAGGCTCTGCCACTCCCATTCCTGTTCGTTCAGGAAGATTGTCGAGCGGAAGTTCCGAGCCTCGAGTTCTTCCATCACTTCCTGCACCTTCACCTCGAGCGCGTCGAGCGTCTTCGCCTTCACATAGAGGCGCAGATGCAGATATTTCATCGTCTCGCCTTGGGTGATCTGTTCGTAGAGCTCATTCAGCTCCTTATATGTCTCCCGAGCGTCGATGCGGTCGATATTGTCTTTCGCGTTCTCGAAGCGTGTGTTCTGTTCGGCCATCGACTTGTTGATGGTCTGGATGATTTCACGTTTGTCGGCTGTCCCGATGTCGAGCGTTGTCAGGACGCCCGGCATGTTCAGAATCGGTTCGAGCCAGTAGTCATAGACGAGCGACTGATATTTATAGACATGGAGACAGGACAGGTAGCCGTCCCCGAGCCGGACGAAGTTGGCGTCGAACTTAATGCCACCCTGTGGCTGGATCTTGGCGATGACGTCGGGGTTATAGCCTTTCTCGATCTTGACGGTCTCCGGGTCCTGTTGTTTGGATAACTTGGCACGTAGGCGCTGCCACATGCGCGTCACTCCTTTCTTCAGGCGTCGAGTTGCGGTTTCGTGTTCGGGTTGTTCAGTTGGTAGAGTACATGGACCTTCTGGTCGAGCGTCAGCTCGCGCATCGGGTTCGAGCGTCGGAGCAGTTTATAGAGGTGTGTCTTGCGTTCCCGTAGCGTCCGCTCGTCTTCGGCATAAAAAAAGAGGAGATAATCGCGATTGGTGCGATGCTCCTCGAGGTATTCGAGCTCCTGCTTCTTCTTTAGTAGGAAGGGCAGGTAGGCCGGTGTCTGATTTTGTCGAATCTGTCGTTCGATGCTGATCTTCTGCCGCTCGAGATTGAGCGGTGTGTTCAGTGGCACGACCTTGAGCGGGTGCGTGTACGCTTGCAGAAGATAGGCGAGCGAGAACACGTCATGGTCTTTTTCCTCCTCGTTCAGTGAATAGATATCTTTCGAGGTGAGCTGGACCATGTCGAGATAGGTCCCGTCGGGCATCTCGAACGCCTCGGTTCCGGTGATGTCGACGACCGGCATCAGTTCGGCGACCGTAGGTTTGACGACGACCTTATCTTTGACTTTCCGTTTCTCGACAACGTCCTGTTCGTCAAGCCAGGTGCCCGTGCGTCTCGGTTCTTGTAGCGACTCCTCGATGAAAGCCATCTCAGTCACGTCCTTTCGTGTGCGCGTCGAGCGCGAGATAGGTGTCTTTCCGTTTGATGAGCGCGTAATAGAGCGCGTGGACCATCCGCTTCTGCGGGTTCGTCGCCGGACGGAGCACCATGAACAGTCCGAAGATGATGAGGAAGACCGTGAACGGGATGTGCAGCACCGACGGGATGAACGGGAGCGTCACGAGCCGGAGCACGATGAGCCCGACGAGGAACAGGAAGTCATGAAGATAGAGCATCTTGTTGATCTTGAGCTCGGTCGTGACCTCGTTCGGGATCCGGTATTTGCGCATGGGTCATCACTCCTTTTTCTTCATGTTGTCAGATTGTGGTGGCGAGGTCGGATAGATCCGTCGCGACTCTTCATGGTTATGAGTATGGTCGTGTGTCTGATTCTCACGCACCTGTTCAATGACCTCGGTCTCGACGTCGAGCACGGTGTCTTGATGGATGGTCCGTCGGGCGCGTCCTTGGCGTTTCTCTGTTGTCGAATCATTCGAACCCGTCGTAGAGGACGAAGACGAGGATGAGTCGCTTGAAGGTGGTACCTCATGAGGTGTCGGTGTCGTCACATCATTTCGGTCTACTGATTCATTGTGACGATGGCCTGTTCCGGATGTGGTATCGGTGGACCTGGTGACCGATTCGATGGTAGACGAAGTAGGGACTGGAGAATGACCAGAGCTTGAATGATTGTGAATCGATTCCGGTCTTTGTGTCTCTGATAACCTTGTTTGATGGTCGGGTCCGCGTTCGACATTTGATTCAGGGTTCGTCGCATGAATCGATTCGGGAGACGGGCGGCCCGACGCTTCCTTCCCATGTGGAGAGCTTTGCGCTTCAGGTTCTGATTCTTGACCACTGAGTGGTTGTGCAACGTCCTTCGGATTTGTCGATTTGTCTTGATCAGGTTGAGTACGACTTGCGGTTTGATTCGCTTGAGCGATACTGTCTGGAGCGTTTTGTCTCTCGGCGTCCATCCGCTGTGAAGCTTGGCTCGCCGCATTAAGCGGTGTATCACTTTGCGGCATGGCATTCGAGTCCATCCGAGCCGTTGCGGCCTCATGGAGCGAGGGCATCTTCGGTGCGCCTTGTGTGGCACGGGCGACCTTCGATACCGCGTGGGCACCGGCCGAGGTCACGCCTTTCCCTGCGGTATAGGCGCCAAGGGCGACACCCCAGCCCCGTTTGAGCCCGGCATCGATCCCGAACAGCCGCTCGACCATGTTTGGCCCATCGATCAAGGCGATCGAGAAGGCGATGAGGGCGATCAGATAAGCGAACCCGTCCAACGTCTCCGCGAGATAGGCGGTCCCAATCGTGTACAGTTTGATCGAGACGAATATTAGGATGATCACGAGGAACGTGTTCAAAATGCTCTGGATGACCTTCTTCGTCTTTTGACCACTGTGAAGGTCGGCTGGGGCGACGAGAATCGCTAAGACATAGTTGAAGGCGAGCTCGAACGAGAGGCGAGCCAGTTTATAAGCAATGGAGAACAGCGTGAAGCCCATAATCCCGAGTGTCACGAAGATGGTCAACCAGTTCGGCTGATAGCGGTAGTAATACTGGTTGTTCCATTCGACGCCACCTTGGTCGAGTTTCGAGGTTCCCATCGTTTCACCATTCCAGGTCAGTTTGGACTGAGAGATTTGTTCGCCAGTTCTTCCCAAGCGAAATTCATTACTATCGAATACCTCGTTGATATCGATATTTCGTAAATGACTTTGAGGCAGAGAGTTCAAAGCCTCACCTTCCAAACCGGAAAAATCGTTTCGGTCATATTCAATCAAATCATGAATGTTTTCTTGTAGAATCTGATTTGATATCGATTCATTGGAAGAGTTTTCGCCAGAGCTTTGAGTTGTGAAATCAATCGCGGTATCACTGAATTCACTTACTTGCGTCATCGTTGGAGATAATAGTCCGAGAATGAGCAACGTGATAAACAGATTGATTAAAAATCCTTCCCGATCAAATTTCTTTTGAAAGATGATGAGGTAACCCGTGAATAGGAAGCTAGCAGCTAAAAGAACGTACAAAAAAGGTTGAATCGTAGAAACGAATTCAACCACTTGAGAGTTATTAAAAAATGTTTTCGTTAGTAATATGCTGTCAGTCACTTTTTCAAGTCCATCAATTAATACTGCTAAGCCACGTATTAAAATCCAACCCATTGAGCGGAGGGCATCCAGTACCAATGTACTGAGACTAAGGATATCAGTGAACTCTTGTAGCTTGTTTACGACTTCGTTATCACCCATAGAATCCCTCCATTCAGAGGCTATTTAATAAAAGTAGTGACTTGATCCTTTAATTCATCTTCTGTAAGGGCAGATACATTTAATTCACGACTGATTTCACCGTCAGTCATCTCGTACAATCTGCCACCTTTAAGTTCAGGATGTTCTTGGGTAGAACGTTCTTCAAGATCTTCCCCATTAGGCTGAAACGGATTGAATAAGAGAACGTCTTTCTTTTTTTCCGTGGCGACTTCTCGCACAGTATCAACGTAATCCCCTTCATTACCTTGACTATCGCTGTCTACAAGAACGTATGCACTTTCTTGCTCAGTTTTAAGATCTGCAATTTCTTCAACAGAAGTCGTAGAAAGATAATTCGAACTTTCAGTACCACACGATGCTAAAAGTAACGAACTTCCGAGTAGGACACCAATCAAGATTTTCCTCATAACGTTTACCCCTCCGTCAGACGATTTTCCCCTTTAGTAGATCCGCGACTTTCAGGTTGACGCGGAAGTCGAACTTATCTATTAGTGTAACAGTTTTTGGGGTGTCTGAGGTGTCGTCCTGATAGACGGTCAGAAAGCCGTCGGTCGTCTGGATATTGAGCACGTCGCCCCGTTCGAGGCGGACGCGCTGCGTCTCGATGATCCTCGCGACGACACGCAATTCGTTCTGGATTCGCTTCTCTCTCGCACTCTCGGTCATGGGTTCGGCCTCCTCTCTACGGTGTGCCTTGCTTCAGTTTCTCGAGTCGCTTCGCGATCATCGTACTCAAAAAGCTCTTCTGACTGTCAGTGACGTCGTAAACTCCTAGGTTCAGGTTCGTCTCGAACTCAGGGAGGGGCATCCCTCCGATGTCATGACCCTCGAACATCGAGCGGAGGATGCTGTCCTGAAGCACGTCACATACCGTCAAGGACTTTTCTTCCTGATTTGATGGCGTATTCGCTTCCGTCGCGTCTTCTTTCTGCGTAAAGCGGATTCGAATCTGTTCGAAATCGAGACCGGCGTGACGGCAGGGGATGTCGATGTCATGAAGGGAGCGATCTGTGTCAAAATCGTCCGCCAAGTACTCGTAACGGTACTTCATCGCCGTCCTGCCGTTCAGGAAGATCGGATACGACTGGATACGTCGTTTCTTCGTGTCCTGACGCTTGATGACACGGATGATGAGCATCTCGCCCTCTTTGAGTCCCATGACCTCGGTCGCCGTCATGAGCCGACGGCCGTCCACGTTCTCCGTCTTCGATTTCTTGAGCGAGAACGTCTGTCCGGAACGCGATTTGGTGACGATGGTCGCCTCACCGAGTTTCTTCGAGATCAGTTCGGCGGTCGATTCGTCCGCGGTCAACAGATAGTGCGTGTTCCCACAGTTGCCGTCAATCGTCTTCCAATCCTCTCCGTATAGGTTCTCGAGTTGGGAATAGGCCTGGATGACGAGGTTGAAGCGCATGTTCCGACCGAGACAGACCGTGATGATGTTGGCCATGCCTTCGATCGGCGGCATGTTGCCGAACTCATCGAGAAGGAAGACGACCTGACGCTCGCATTTACCCTGTTTCGTCTGCGAGGCGACCCGGGCGAGCGCCGTGTACACCTGTTTGATGTAGAGCGACGCGATGACGTTGAATGTCGGGTCATAGTCCGGTACGATGAGGAACACCGCCACGGGACGGAGCTGGTACATCACTTCACGGATCTGTATCGTCCCGTCGACTGCGTAGTGGAACCGTCCACTCTCCGCGTCACGCGCTTCCAGCTGGATCGTCGCAGTGCTTGAGTCGGTTGAGATTTGAACGACGTCCCCGATTTGGAGTGGTGACGTATGGTATACGATGAAGCTACCGTCGTCATCCGTCGTGAGCGCATGGGTCGTCCCGTCGGGGAACATGAACGTGAGCCGTGTCAAAGGCTCGCTCCGTCCGCTGATCCAGCGGTTGAATCCGATGCGTCGCATGTCGAGCGAGTTCATTGACGTCAGCTTTCCGGTCCCGTTCAACGTGAAGATCCCGAGCTTCGCATTCGTATTGGCCAGGATACTCGCTCGTGTCTGACCACCAGAGAAGTGGAGCGTCGCGAACTGGAGCCGGGCGGGATGGTTCTCCGGGAATCGCTGAAAGAACTCGTCGAGCGCGGAGATTTCCTGACCTTGTCGCGTGACGACTGTCCGTGAGCCGAGGTCCGAGAGCATGAGAGCTACGTTGTACATGTTGATCTTCTCCGGCGTGTCCTTTGCCTCCTCACAAAGCCCGAGGATGAGCGCCGTACACAGGTCGATCGATGAGTTGGCCCAGAACGGGTCCCGTGCCTTCGGGTCATGGTACAACATAAACGCGACAGAGCGTGCATACTGTTGGGCGAGCGAGTAGTTCTCCTCGAGAAACGCGTCGATCGTCAGTTGCAACAGGTTGTACGACATCGATTGGAGCGGGTTCATCAGGTTCAACACCTCGACCTGATAGCCACGTTTCTCGAGCGTCTCCTTTGAGGCGGCAAAGAGCTCACCTTTCGGGTCGTTGATGATCAGGCTCGCCTGGTCACTTGCACGGCTGTATAGGTCGATTGTCGAGAAAACGAACGTCTCGCCCTTCCCGGATCGGGTCGTCCCGATGACGAGGTTGTTGACGAGCGAGTCATCGATGAACAGCTCATTCTTGACCCGTCCGACGGGGACGCCGCCTGATCCGCTGTATTGCTTCTTCCGGTCCGGGACGCGACGATACTGTTGCTTCAGTTCATCGAATGAGGTGAAGCGGGCGCTCCCTTTCTGATCTTTCCGCAGATCCCGGAAGTTCAGCCACACCTTGCCGAACACGACCACTCCGATGAGCAGACTGAACGCCATCAGTCCGAGCAAGACGGTCGAAGAGGGAAGACTCACCTCCAAGAACAAGGAGGGTGAGAGCGTCGGAATCGTCGTCCCGGCCAACAGCCCGTCTTGTACGATTGGGGCCATGATTTGTCGAATGATGTTGTAGACCCCGTTAAGCAGATAAAAAATCCCGGCCGGCACCACCAACAGGCAGAGCAGTGCGGGGAAAATCAGACGTATCGGGAATCGTGGTGATCGAGACTGAGTTCTCAATTATTTCACCTACCTTAATCTGAATAAAGAATTGTTTGCAGTTTAACTTCTTCTGCAGCGATAGCGACTTGGATCTTCTCACGGGCCGAAGTGTCCTTACTAGAGGTCTTCTTCAATTTTTCGTTCAGTTCGTTGATAGTAGCCGTGATGTCTTGATAGGTGTCGACTTTTTCTTGAACGGCAGAATTGTTCGTTTTGGACGCCCAATCGTTCGCAGCCTCGATGTCCTTGAGAAAGAGATAAGCGGTCACTTTCGCCGAGACGCGGGGAGCAGTCCATTCTACATTTTCCGTTTTGGCCACGGTCTCATGATCACGTTCCAGTGTGGCGATATCGAACGCACCCTCATCGGTCGGATTTGACGCTTGGAAGTCCTGGAGCCGTTCCAATTTCTCCTGATCGGATAGATTGAGGCCGGCCAGCTTCGTCTCGATTAGGATAGGGTCATCCATGAGCTCGAGTGTTTTCTCGTCTGCGCCTTCTGCGAGATAGAGGTCGACCAATAGAATATCCTCTTCATCGGACCGGTCTTTTCGTTCAAACAATTGTATCAGCGAAGATTCCTCGCCTTGGAGCGCCTGTTCGTAAGCATCCAACCATATCTGTTCGACATCCGTCACCTGTTCGGCGTGTGCCTCTTTATCGATGAACCATTGCGCGGCAGTGAAGAGTGAGGTGAATAGAATCCCGATCGTGGCCGCCCCATAGATGAGGCGGCGTTGCAGTCGGGTCAGGCGTGACTGATAGGTCGACGACCCAATTGGGTTCGATTTAGAGGACGGGCGCTTGTAGTCTTCCAGTGTCTCGGACTCGATCTCGTCGAGGATCCACATTTTCTTCGCGTTGTCCTCTTTCTTCGTCCGGATTCGTTGTACCCGATCCTTCACTTGATGATACAGGTTCGGATACGTTCCTTCGGTTCCGAACGTGAACGTCCCTCGATAGAGTAACTCATCTTTCTGGTCGAAGAGCCGGAAGTCACCGGAACAGCTCGTCCCTTCCTCGCTACGTGCCTGGTGCAGATCATGGGTCACAACGACCGCCTCGGCGAAGGTGAGTCGCTCATAGTTCTGAATCCGTGTGTCCGGCACGTCGGTGAATCGTACAAACAGCATCTTGTTCCTCCTCTCGTTTCAAGCCACAAAAAAAGCCTTCCGATTGGAACGCTGCGTAAGTGTGCATTAGAATTTGATGTTCTGGTCGACCATCTCGGCGAGCGTGAATGCGCCCATGACGATGATCAAGCCGACCGCGCCCCCGACGAGCCAACCGACGGCCTTCGACCGTCCCCGATCCCCACCGAAGATGAAGTAGAAGCCCCCGATTGCGAAGGCGATGGCCGCGGCGATGACGGCGAGTCCCTGGAAGAACTGAAGCAAGCTGAGCCCTGTCTCATTGAGTCCCATGTCGTTCTCCTCCCTAGTCCTGGTGCGCCGGCGACTTGAAGCTGAGCTTCGCCTCGAGCGCCTCCAAAATGAGTTCCTGGTTGTCCTGGATGACCTGCTGATGTTGTTCGTCGAGCCACTCCTCATAGTCCTTCCCACGGATGCGTAAGAGTTTCTCGGCGAAGCTACGGTTCTGTTTCTGTTCTTTTGATGCCACAGTACACACTTCCTTCCCTTGATCTCGTGATGTGCAGCAGCACATCATTAAGGACAGTCGGATTCGGTGCGGTGGGTTTCTAGCCGTTCTCCCACGAACTCCGCTCCTCATGAATCTAAGGAGCTGTACAGGGTTTTTCGATGACCCGGAACGATGCGGTGACCTTGTGGCGAGTTTTAGGCGACTCTCGCCGAACCATCTGTGCGTAGATCCCGCCCACCCGGTCACTGGTGAGGGACACGCCGGTATGTGACTGGAGGAGACCATCCTTAAGGATGTGCTACTGCGTCGATGTCGATTACTGGCGGACTCTTTTTCGCTTCTTGACATGGATGAGCTCGTCATCCGGGTTCTTGCGCTTGGCGAGCACGTGGGCGTCACAGACGACCGTGCGGATTCGATAGTAAAGTTGCGTCAGCTGGACCGCCTCGCCGCTCGCCTTTTCGATGCCGATGAAACCATGTAATTCATACGTCTTCCCGTCGAACGTGCGGACCGAGTCGGCCTGCGGCAACTCCTTCAGGTCGAACCGACGTCGCTCGAGCTTGGTGACGGAGCGCTTCGCCCCGTAGCCGAAGTCGATGGCGTCCCACGGCACCGTCGCGAGCGTATGTCCGAACGCACGGGCCAAATGATCGATGTCAGCGATCGACGGCACCGAACGGTTCTGTTCATATTGGCTGATGGCGGGCTGTGAAATCTCTCCAAATGTCTTCTCTGATAATTCGACCTGTGACCAGCCTGAGAGCCGGCGATTCTCCTTCAACCACTCCCCGAATCGATACATAAGCCTTCCCCTTTCTGTAAACCAGAGCGGCGACCAAACAAATGTTTCCTTTTGTTGGTTCCAATATAACAGGAGCAGACTCAAAAATCATCAGTTTTCTGATATGTCAGAAATTTTACAATTGACGAAATTTGTCGAATTTGCTTCATGCAACGGATAGCGAGCAGTAGTAAATCGATATTTTCTAGTTTTGTTGCACAACTGTAAAAATAATCTCTCGATTATATAAACATAGTAACTGCTATTTTGATTTAAAGGATTAGGT
>NZ_LR733468.1:0-1931 GCF_902506255.1 Exiguobacterium sp. 8H
GAACCGGAGGGGAGCGGGCGGATCAGGATGGAGGAGCGGACGAAAACGCGTCCCCTCAGTTGCATCGGGACGGGTGGTAGCCCGTCGGATGCGTTGTCGATGCAACTGAGCGGGCAAGATGGACGACGAAAAACCCCTCGCACGTATGGCGAGGGGCTGGATGGCGAACGATTATTCTTTTGGAGCGAACGAGCCGAACAAATCGGCATCTGGAGCGTATGATGTCGGTTTTGACTCAGCCCTTTGTGTTGACGCTTGATGTTCGACTGTGTCGAACGGAGCCACCGAAGGGTTCTTGATGAAATTTCTTAGGGCAAGTTTGATGATGTAGGATTTTGGCTTGTCCTCAAGAAAGTCGATCAAGTCTTGATCTGTCTCGGGGTTTAGTTTGAAGCTATACTGTCTCATTAGTTTCATTTCTCTCACCTCACTGATGGATGGATTGCTTTGCTGTCCGCATGAAGCGGCTAAAGTTTGAGAATCCACGTACGTTTGCTTCCTGGGCGTTCAAAATCGGCAATGCGTTCGGAGCCTTGATGTTCGACAGATGATCTTTCAACGCGTCGACACCGCCACCTGTGAAGATGGCCTTGTCATACTTGCTGAAATCCTTTTCGTTCGAAACGCGTTCGATGATGTCGGTTGCGGTGCGTTGGAATACGCGTTCACGCAATTCAGCAATCGGATAGCTCTCTCCGCCGTATTGGAAAGAAGTCTTCTCGCGCGTCTCGATTTCAAGTTGAAGTGGGTGGATCGTGGCGGTCTCGATGTTTCGTCCGCTATACCGTTGTTTGATTGCTTGGAACAAATCTCGGTATGCATCCGACATCGCAACCCCTGTCTCTTGATAATCACGGAGCTGACCGAGGGAAATCTCGGCGAGATCGGTTGAGCCGAACCCGATGTCGATGACGAGGACGTCAGCGTTCATCAGTTCGTCATAGTTGCTTCGTTTCATCCCATCATCCCCGATGATGCTATAGAAGAAACTACCAAGCGGTTGGAGGAACACATCCAGCGTCTCGATCGTGAAGAACTTTTCCTTCCCATCAATCTTCACATAATGGGTCGTTTCAAACCGTTTCTTCAAATCGTTGATGATCGTTTTCGTATAATGGTTGGCAGGAAGTCCGGTCGCAGCAATGATAGTATCTCCGTCCTCGACGACCTGGGCGAGAGCGATCATTGTCTCGACGTAGAAGGCGTGTGTCTGATACCGATCTGGTCCTTTGCTCGACGACGTCGAAAACCCCCTACGGATGCCAGCTTGGTAAGCGACGCCTTCGACCTCATATGTTGGGATCGGATTCGTGAAGTTTTCGATTGGCGCTTCGCGAACGGTGTTCGGATAGATCAACACTTGGTCCTTCTCAGCGTCGAACACCTTTATGTACGAGTTCGCAGTTTCAAAAGAGATCGTCTTCATGGGAATAGCCTCCAATTCGTTTTATCATTACTTTTATATCTAAATATATTCTATCATATCATAAAGTGATAATAAACATCTTTATATATAAAAAATAAAATAAAATCTACACAAGTAATTCTTGTATACACATCATTATACTAATTAATGTATTAAAAAGTATAAAAGTAAAACTGAGGATGTGCATAAAGATGTATATAAAGATTAAACAGTAATTCAAGTAAGACCGAACGGTCTTCTCTCTTTGTTATTTCAACTACCAAAATGGCGTGTGAAATGGGTTGAAGGAGTGAAAGGAAGTGGGATGTCTTGGCATTGACCTTCTTTTAAAAACGGCTATAGAAATAGGGTTTAGAGGGAAAATCGTATATTGTATTCTGATTCAGAGAGGCGTATGATGGAACTAGATTCTGAAAATTGGCATCCGACGGATGCGTGAAGAGTTACATAATCAGCCGGTCGATCGACCCGGGGTTCAGGCACAAAAAAAGAAGCACCTAGACGA
>NZ_LR733448.1:0-1529 GCF_902506255.1 Exiguobacterium sp. 8H
GGAGTGTTTTCACTCATTTTCTACCCTTTTTTGACATACTACACTGAATTTCCAGATTTCATAGTGTTGATTTTCACGGTCATGATGTTTATTTTATATGCAAAAACAACTTCGCATATAGGTAATAATAAAATCATTTTGAATTTAAATCGCTATAGTCTATATGTCTATATTTTTCATTTATCATTTTTAAAACTTTCAAATAAACTGTTACAAATTAATTTAGGTAATACTTATTGGCAGAACTGGTGGTATCCTTTAATTATTTTAACGGGTCTAATTGGGCCTATTGTACTATATCACACAGTAAATTTACTAAAAACAAAAATTCACACCATGGTAACATGATAATACGAAATAGATGGTAGCTCGAACAGTTAGTGTTTGAAGTAAATAATTTTGACTTGAATGTAACGGCTCTTTTTCTGGACTAAATAGGAGAGAGAAAGAACCAGTTATGAACTGGATCAAAAAATTAGATAATAAATAATTCGTCAGACGATTTGGAAAATCTGGGTTCGGTATTCCACCGGGCTCAGTTTTCATGTTGTCATAGAGATTTTGTTGCCGTACACCATTGAAGAAGGCGAACGTATTCATACGGTACTTCATCAGAGTCTTCAGCGTCATGTCGGTCGTGAACTTGATCTATCGCGTTTTTGAATACCCGAGGATGATGGAATACTATACGCATTTCAATCCATCTGTCCCTGTCGTTTAGGCGACGTTTCAAACCTGACGGTAGTCTGCTTTTTAGGCTGAAGTCTGTAAGGTTTCACATACTCTCTCAGAATCCCTTTATAGCCTAGCTTTTGAATAAAACCGCAATTGGTTGTACCTTCTTTGATACGTTCGGTTATGTAGTCTTTGTAGGGTTCGAATTTTCCTTTTCTCTTTTTCCGCTTCACTTTCGTAGGTGCATTTTCCATATTCAAATACTTTTGGATTGTCTTAGGGGCATATCCCATCTCGTCAGAGATAGTTTTAATTGTCCATCCTTTGCTTCTTAACTCACGAATCATAAAAAAATCCCTCATTTCGGATCATGTCTCACACTCTATTTTCAGGTTGTCAGAATCATTATCCGTTACTTTGAGAGATTTTTTTTAATACGTTGATTACAACCCACTTATAGTTTAGGCTTGTGGTCTGGAAATCTCGTCCGAGGAGGTACGGTGCGATCGTCCTGACATTTTCATTATAGGACCGATATTTATTCATACGGCCGAGGCACTTGAGACCAAGCTTGTCCATGAGAATTCTAAAACTATGGCGCTCGAGGAGCGCGTGGATACGGCGATAGCAACAACGTCCTTCCTCTTCTTGAACCAAGGCTTTCAATTTTTTTAACGCTGCGTTCTCCATCTCGAGGAACTCGCCTTCTTCCATGAGTTTCTCGACCTCGGCGCATGTCCTGTTGGTTTGGTGACCAAACCTTTGGGTCCCTCCAGTTCATAGGCAGATAATTCATTCATTTTTCAATTAAGCTGAAAAATTATAATTAAGTATTTACTATAATCACCATACCT
>NZ_LR733449.1:0-2025 GCF_902506255.1 Exiguobacterium sp. 8H
TCCTGGCTTTCTTCTGTCTCCGGCACAACGCTGGATCGCGCCTGTTCCCGGAGCACCTCGAGGAACTGCCCGTCGAGGCTGAACTGTTCCATGTCCCGCCGTCGGGCCGGTTCTCTGTACGTGGATGTTCGCCCCATTCTCCACAGTTCCTCCAGCCACCAGCCGTCTTTCTCTTTTCGGTTCATCCGATCTCCCCCTTTCCCCTCCACATGGTTGTCGGGACGTGTCCTCGATAGGATGACGCGGTCGCCCGTTCCTGTGCTATGATTGGGTTGGGAAGCGCGTCAGTCGGCGAGCCGCGGTAACGGCCGCGCCAACGGGTCGATTGCTTGTCGGATCAGGCGATGCTGTCGGTCTGTGACGTTCAACATCCCCCCTGGTATCGGTTTCCCATTTTCGAGGCGATTCGCGTATAGGGCGAACGCCTCTTTTGTTTTCATCCCGAGCCGACGCTCGTCGATGAGCACGCGGTCCTCGGGACGGACGCGGAACACGTTGTGCGCGAACAGGTTGTCCCGGACGGTCGTCCGCTCCTCCCCGGCGTTGTGGAAGTCTTGCGTGTAGCTGAAGCCCGTGCCCCACTTGCCGGCGTTCGTGCGCCCGATGTACAGGTTGTCGAGGACGAGCGTGTTCGTCAGGCGCCAGTCCTTCTTGTCCGGGTAGTCGCCATATACATACAACAACAATCCCACGTCGTCGAACACGTTCGACACGATCGACGCGCCGTTCCCGTTGCGCACCTTGACGCCACCCGTCGGGTCGTTCGCCCAGCCCTGGAACAGGTTGCCCTCGATGCGCATGCCGTCATATCCTTTCGCGTAGAGCACATGGTCGCGTCGCAGGGCCTGTCCGTCATCGGTCCGCGCGTACACCGTGCGCTCCCCGTGGACGAGGTTCCGGCTGATCGTCAGGCGCTCGTCGCCGTTGAGGACGTTGATCCCGGTGACGAAGTCGCCCGTCCGGGTCGTCGTGAGCACCTTCCGGCGTCTCAGTTCGTCCACCTTCCCGTAGACCGTCCGCATGCCCGGCACCTTCGACTCGAGGAGCGCCCGGCGGGACAGGTCGCCGATATGGTTGTGCCGGATCGCGCTGTCATGCGTCTTGTACGTCACGATGCCACGTCCCGCCTGCCCCTTCTCCCGGAGGAGGATGTTCCGCTCGACGGTGTGGCTGCCATGCGTCACGAGCAGGTAGTCCGTCCCGGGTTCCCCGTCCAACAGGACGTTGTCCCGGAACGCCATCCGGTCCGTCGCCTTCCCGCGCATCTCCATGCCGACGTGGCGCAGGACGAGCCCGCTCACCTGTGTGAGGTTGCGCGTCTTGGACGTGCCGGTCTTCAGCATCGGCATCCCGGCGTGCTTCCGCCCGTCGAGGATCGCCATCCCCTCCCCTCTCACCGATACCCCGGCTGGTATGATGACGTCATGTCGTATCTCGAACGTCCCGTCCGGGATGAGCACGGTCGACCCGGTCTTCGACGCCTCGTCGAGGGCGCGTCGCAGGGCGTTGGAGTCGTCCCGTCCGTCGTTCGGGCGGGCGCCATGGTCCGTGATGCGGATGTCGTCCCCGGTCTTCGCGTCGGCCTCGCCCGGCATCCACCAGGTCGTCAGGCAGAGGATCGCCGTCGTGGCGAGCCCCCATGTCCATCGTTTCGTGTATCGCTTCTTGTGTTTGGTCATCGTCCGTTCCCTCTTTTCGTATGTTTTCGTCTGGCCTGCCTTGCGCTGTCATCTGCCTGTCGGTTCTCGGCACCTCACGTCGACCTCACGTCTCTCATCTCCCTCTTTTCTTCTGCTTTTCGCGCCATGCTTCGTTTCGTCGTTGTTGGTCGAGGAACGCATTCTCTTTTTCGGCAGAGGTGAACACGGCGTATCCCCCCTCTAATTTCAAGCCCATCTTGTCCAGCAATGCTTGTGCCCCTTTCGGCATCCCCGCCATGTCGTCCGCCACCGCGCCCTGTTTCCGCGACGTGCGCTTCCGTCCCGTCCCTGACTTCTTGCCGAAGACGAACTCGAGCTTGTAGAG
>NZ_LR733450.1:0-1894 GCF_902506255.1 Exiguobacterium sp. 8H
TGATTCAGAGAGGCGTATGATGGAACTAGATTCTGAAAATTGGCATCCGACGGATGCGTGAAGAGTTACATAATCAGCCGGTCGATCGACCCGGGGTTCAGGCACAAAAAAAGAAGCACCTAGACGAAAAGAGGGGACGTTGTCCCTTTCGTCTAAGTGCTTCGTACCTACCCGGTCGTTCTACCGCCACCAGTCGTCCGACCAAGACTTCTGGATGGTACAGCGCAGTAGGATGCGCTTCGGCACACGACAAAAACAGACCTCCCGCCAGGAGACGAGCTGAACACTCGATCTTCCCGGTACAGCGCAACCAACTGCGCTTCGGGGCACGACCTGTCCGATGCAGGCGTTACATGCCTTATACTACCATGTCTACCGCATGTACACAAGCCTCACGAGTCAAGGTTTTCTCCCTTTCCTCCCCAGCCGGGACGGAAGGGTTGTCGCTACCTGAAGAGCCATGGACTGCCGCTGTATGCGCGGTGGCCATGGCTCTTTTCACGTTCCCCGTCCCGCGGAAGGGAATGGACGACATGCAGGCAGTGACGAGAAAGGCACAGTATCGGATACATAGCGAGCGAGAGGAGAAGGCGGTGCGCCTGCTCCTCGGCGAGGGAAAGGGGCTCTACGAGGCCTATGCGGGCGACATCCCGGACGACGTCCGTCAGAAGTGCGACCATACATACAAGACGCAAGGGGCGATCCGCGTCGCCTACGGCAAGGAATACCTCGCGAGCCACACCGGCGAGGGGCAGGACATCGCGCGCTCGATCGGTGGCGTGCTCCATTATCATGAGGCGAGCTGGCAAGGGGTGACCCACTGGACGCCGAACGTGTACATGCAGGCGGTGACGCCGGCCGACATCCGGGACGACAACCTCCGCCGGGTGCGGACGTTCCGGTTCGACATCGACGAGAAGCGGACGCGCCAACAGGTGCTGGCCGCCTTCCTGGAGGCCGACGTGCCGTGCCGTCCGGCGCTCATCTTGGAGACGCCACGTGGGACGCAGGTGTTCGTCGTGCTCGACGACGCGTTCTATGGCTCGGAGGGGGCGATCCGCCTCGCGCACGCGTTGGCCGTCGCGACACGTGACGCGCTCCTCGACGTCGGCCTGCCGGTCGACGTGCACTGCCCGGTGTTCGGCTGGGCGCGTTTCCCGCGCGAGGAGACGATCCGCCACCTCGACGAGGGGGCGCTCTGGTCGAAGGACGAGGCCGTGGCGTGGTTCCTCGAGACCCGCGCGACGATCGACGGGCTCATGAAAACGTCCGGGAAGTATCGGGACATGCCGGTATGGGGCGCCCTCTGGGCGACGGACGCGGTCGGGACACGGAACGTCGTGACGTTCTGGCTCGCCGTCATGGCGAGGAAGGACGGGCTCTCGCGCCGTCAGGCGATGCGTCGCCTCCAGGCGCGCAACCGGGGCATGACGAGACCGCTCACGGCGCGCGAGGTCGAGAAGACCGTGCTGAGCGCGTACCGGAAGGACTACGAGCCGTCGTCCGGCAAGTTGCAGGCGCTCTGTGGCGAGCGTCCGGTCTGGAACGGCTACAAGAAACATCGTCGCCCGCGCGAGGAGCGGGTCAACGAGCACCTGGACGAGTTCATCGCCCGCCTGCTCGCCCATCTCGACGAGAGATTGCCCGTGGGGGAGGGGGGAGCTATGCTCGAAACGAGCGCGCGTACCCTCTGCCGGGAGATGCATGACGGGGACGTGAGTCAGCTCACGACGATGACGAAGGCGCTCCGCGCCCTCCATCGCCATGGGTTCCGGGTGGAGCCGATCCGTAACGCGGATGGCACGGTCCGACGCGGCCGTGGGGCCGGGTACCGCATCTGTCGCCTCGCCTCGCTCGTGTCACGGGTCCGTGACATGAAGCGAGAGGGGATGGC
>NZ_LR733451.1:0-4512 GCF_902506255.1 Exiguobacterium sp. 8H
ATTAAACTCCCTGCTTACGAGCCTTGAACTTCAAAAAAAAGACGTCCCTAGGACACCCTTTTTCAAAAAAACTAAAAAGTTAAAAATACTTCCTACCACTATATTTAATCAACCAATGTAATGATCATCCCCGCTTTTAAAGCCATCCCCCATCTACTCTTAAGAAAACCCATTCCCCATTCTTATATCTTGTCTCAAACACTTTAATTTTCTCGTTAAGATAAATAAGCTCTATATCTTCAATATGAAACGTTCGGCGGATAAACGTTTCGTGTTCATTTTCCATTTCCCAATGACGTTTCACAAAATTTAAGGCTTCTTCAGAAGATAGATTATGTTCAGTATGCTCAATTAGTTTGAGCGCATCGAAATTACTCCATTCCATATATTCATCTCCTGTTCTCTCAACTCTTATAATAAATTGAAGATATTGCTTGAATGTCCTCTACCACATAAATGTTGCCTGTAATACTAGTCCCAGGTTCAATCATAGTCCCTAAAGAATCTGAAACATAGGGATAGAAAGTTACGGACCCACCTGTCTTATTAAATATAGAAAAATCATTATACTCTACAAATAAAGTAGACTTGGAATGATTCTTAATTTCAATTTCAATTTTAGTTACATGTTCAGGTGGAGTTCGTTCAAATGAATCCCTTGAACGATAACTACTAATTTTCTTTAACGTAATCCGACATTCATTAGATTGATATAAGACGGCATAATCGCGTAAAAACTTCTTTCGCTGTTTAAACTCACTCCACCATTTCATCGTATATCTTCCTCACTCATTAAAAGTCCCATTGCATAGTTTCCTTTAATTCAGGATCAGTATAAACAACTTTGGAAACGTCTTCTTTGTTGATAATAAAATAAATTGTTCCTTCAACACTCTCTTCTTTATCAATCGTCTGCCCTAAACTATCTGCATATCCGTAAGCTTCAACCTTTTTGCCTTCTTTATTAAATACTTCAAAATCGAACATTCCGATCCCAATTTCATATTCTGCTAAATTCTTTACTTTTACTTTAAAACCTGTTACATGCTCAGGAGGCTCCACTTCCGCTGGATCCCGCTCGGTATATTCAAACATTTCCGTCAACTGAATCTCTACAATATCATTAGACTTTGGTTGGTCATCAATCCCATTAGAGCCACAGGCTATCAATGAGACTGTCAGCAATAATAAAAGTGATAAAAGTGTTATTTTTCTTTGCATTTTCTTCTCCTTTTACTGGTTAAAAAAATCAATTGACTAAATAATTATGTTTCATTTCCCAAATAAAACATACTCTTAAACGAAACTTTACACATCAGTGACATTTCACATTTTTTCCATCCATACAGCACTCAAAAAAATAATGGATGCTGACACTAAACTTAACGCTATTAATAAAAGAAATATGATCAGTATCATATCTATCTCCTTTCAAAAACGAGACAGACGGAATCTTCCGTCTGTCCGTTCACATCCTAAACATAAAAATGCATTACTTTACTGTAATTTGTGTCGCAGGTGTTTCACGACCCGACTCCAAAATACCTACCACTTTAATTGTTTGACCTGCTTCCAAGCCGAAGTCTAATACATAAACTCGGAAAGCCCCGTTTTCAATCACACCACGGTTCACTGCAGTGCCATCAGGAAGGTAGACTCGCATCCGTTTAACATTAGTGTCAACTGTACCTGTAAGTTCTTTATCGCCAGTAGTGTAAGCATTGACTTTAGGTGGATTCGACTTCTCAGCGGCCACTACAATCGTTTGACCTTCTGCAAGAACGCGCCCAGCATCAGTTCGTGCTTTTACAGTAATGGTATCTCCAGCTTTTGCAGCTACGACTCCATTAATCAACATGCTACCGTAGAACGTTCCATCTGCTTCAACAGCACGTGTGCGGAGGAACTTACCGTTGACATAAATATCAACTTTATCTGCACGATCCGTAGTGACTCCATATAGTGTGTTATCACTTTCAACAAAAGTTTTGATTTCAACAGGTTTAGCCTGAACAATTGTTGTTGCTTCTTTACCTGCAACATCGTTTACACTGTAAGGAATTACCGTAATGACATCTCCAACTTTTGCAATCGGTGACCCATTCGCATACAAACTTCCATAGAATGAACCATCTGCTTCAACGTTACGTTTTCGCACTAATTCACCATTCACATAGATTCTTACATACGATGTTCCAGTAGTAGTTTGTCCTGTAATCCAGTTTTCACCTTCAACATACGTATCGAGTGTTGGTGCGCCTACCATGGCATCTGCTTTAACAATAATATCTTTTGCAGTTCCACGACGTCCTTTTTCATCAACTGGCACTACTGTCACTTTGTCTCCTTCTTTTAATGTATTAGAGACATGACCGTAGAATGAACCATCAGTTTCAACTGGTCTCCAACGAATCAACTGGTCATTTAGATAAATATAGACTCGGACTGTGTTCTTCGAAACAGTACCACGCGCATACAAATCTTTAGTCGTCATTTCATCGAATGTGAGAACTTGAATACTTGCAACCTCGGCATCATCAAGCTGTTTCTGCATGTCCTCGAGCTGGTTCGTGAGCTCTTCCTTCTGCGGACCTTCTGGGAGTGCGTCCACTTTCGCTTTCGCGTCGTCGATCGCCTTCTGGTCCGTTCCCGGCTTGATCACGCCTGATCCGTCCGCGAGGTCCTTCACCGCGTTCGATGCATCCAACAAGTCTTGCGCCACGTCCACGAGATTCGTCAACTCGTCCTTGAGGTCTCCCTCTGGGAGCGCGTCCACTTTCGCACGGGCATCATCGATCGCACCTTGGTCCGTCGTCGGCGCGAGTGCGTTGTGGTTCTCATCCGTGAACAAGTCGTCTACTGACTGTTGTGCAATAACTTCTAAACTTTCCATTGCTTCTGTTTCGCCAGTATGCGCCACCCGATAGTCACTAACGAGAAGAACATCAATGGTTGAACCTTCAGCAATCTGGAATGGTAGTGTATATTTGAACTGTCCGTTGCTGTCAGACTTCAGCACAAAACTTTTAGTAACACCATCTTTTTTATAGGTGATACGAATATCTGCTGAAGGTGTTGCTGTTCCTGCTACAACATTGGTACCTACACTAGCTTGTTTAACTTCCAATGTTTTTTCAGAACCTACAGAAAATACAGGATACCCTTGGCTACCGTCAGGGTTAGTAGTTCCATACAGACTCTTAGGTAACCAATTTGATTCATCACCCGTTGAAGATTTCAATGTCAGTCCATTATAAACTGCGGACATCTGAATTTTTCCTGTGCTCGACATTGCTTTAGAATAGTCTAACCCTGTACCGGCAGTGACGTTTGGAACTCCTCTCCAGTAGACGGCACTGTCAGCTACAATATTCATATTTCCTGTTATGTTACCAGATGGGGAAGAAAATGCGATAGCATTAAATCGTCCCGTACCTTTCAACACGAAGTTTTTAGGGTTATTAATGTTTAGTGTTGCATCATATTTATACAATTGGAGAGGTTGTGGACCATTAATTTCAACATCTGCGTTTTCATTAATATTGATAGTTCTTGAAACTGCCAACACACTAGCCGCGTTTGTCGATCCCCCAAGATCTTTGTCAGGGAATCCACCAACACGAACATATGCATTTTTGCCGATTGTGACGTCTCTCATCGGTTTGGTCTGTGCAGTCACAGATGACCCTTTCGAAACAAATGAAGCATTCTCATCGATTGTAATTGTACCTGTGTCAGAAACAGAAGTATTAAAAATGTTAGCCGAATAATGATTCAAGGTATGTTCGATGAAAAGGTCGGCTCCTGAATGTAGAATGAACTTTCCTGGATACGTGCCCGTCGAGCCTGTATACATGTAAAATGAAGTACGCCCGTTTGTAACCATATCCCAATCGCCACTAACCTCTAAAATTGAGCTTGATACAATTGCACGTGTATCACTAGATGAAGATTGCGTATCTACAACAGTACCATTTCCCATTAAATAAACACGCCCAAGTGGGTTATAAGCCAGAACACGTCCGTTCGATTGAATATTTTCAAATTTCAAAGAAACATCTTCAGCATTCGTTACCTTGAATGGTCCATTCACAGATGAAGAATTTAACTTCATATTCTTTAAGTGGTACACAGATGATCCAGAACGACTATCATTTACTACAAAACCTTTAGTTTCATATTCTCGCGTCGAGGTATTTTGATACGTCGCAAAATCAATAGTATTTCCGTTCCCATCAATAGTGATGTTCTTTTTAAGATATGGCATAACAATATCTTCAGTCACACTAAAACTCGAACCGATGTAAATTGTATCAATCCCATTATCTTCTGTGATAGCTTGTTTTAGTTCTTCAAAACTATAAACAATAATCTCGTTTGCCGCTGTAGTCTGTGTAACTTTAGCAGTTGATGCAAATGTATTCACTTTTTCAGCAGCAAATGTACTGCTGTAAGCCGGTGAAGAGAAAAACGGACTTGCAATAACTAGTGTTGTAGCCATTACATTAATAG
>NZ_LR733452.1:0-1446 GCF_902506255.1 Exiguobacterium sp. 8H
TGAAGTGACCCCTAAAAGTTAGACACGGTTATTTCATCTAGGCTACGTGAACGAACTGGGTCCGGTATTGCACCGGACTCAGTTTTAATTTTGCCTTGATTCGTCGTGTGTTGTAATAGTCTATGTAGTTACCGAGCTCGATTTTAAAGTGGTCGATACTCTTAAAACGTTTAAGATAAAGGAATTCGGATTTCATGATTCCGAAGAAATTCTCCATCACTGCGTTGTCATGACAGTTACCTTTACGAGACATGCTCTGCACGATACCTTTCTCTTTGAGGGTATGTCGGAACTGACGCATTTGGTAATGCCATCCCTGATCGGAATGGATCAGGAGCTGATGCTCCTCAGGCAATTTGGACAAGGCGTTCTCCAACATCTCTGAGACCAGTGAATACGTCGGTCTTGAGCCGATGGTGTAGGTGATGATCTCTCCGTTGAACAGGTCTAGGACAGGGGACAGGTAGAGCCTCTCCCCGAACAGTTTGAACTCCGAGATGTCGGTCACCCATTTCTCGTTCGGGGCATCCGCCTTGAAGTCTCGGTCCAGGATATTGTCTGCGATTTCCCCCACCGCCCCCCGATATGATTTGTACTTCTTCAGGCGCACGAGACATTTCAACCCCAGTGCTTTCATGAGGCGTTGAACCCTCTTGTGGTTCACTTTCTGTCCCCGATTCTGGAGTTCGTCACGAATGCGACGATAACCATATCGCCCCTCATGTTCATCATAAATCGCTTGGATCTCTGCCTTCAGACCCGTGTCCGGGTCTGGTCTCCCGATTTTCTTCACCAGCACGTAATAGGTGCTACGTTTGATTCCCGCATACTCAACGAGCGCCTTCACCGGATATTTGTGCCTTAATTCATAGATGACCTTTACTTTGTCTTCTTTGGTGACGTTCCCTTGGATCGAACTAAGGCGTTCAACTTTTTTAGATACTCGTTCTCCATCCGCAGACGGTCGATTTCCGCCTGGAGCGCTTCTGAAGACCCCTCTGCGGGGGCTCGACGCTTTTCATTACCTGTCTTATCTTTCATCCGTGGCCTCCCTTTCTTCTTAGGAATGAGCGTGCCCTGCCCTCCGGTCCTCAGTTGCCTCTCCCATTTCCAGACTGAGGAGGGAGAGGCGATATTGAAGATCGCAGCCGCTTCGTTTGCCGACACGCCATTCTCTTTCATGTATTGAAGTACGTCCAGTTTAAACTGTGCGGGGTAAGTTGTATAGGGTTTGGAAAAGGCCATCGGTCCATGATGGTCGAACTGTTTGACCCAGTTACGCATCAGGGTCGGGGCTACCCCTAGGGATTTCGCGATGCCATTCATACTATCTTTCCCTTCCCGATAGGCCATGACGGCGCTTAACTTTTGATCAGTTGTAAATTTAGTCATTAAAAAACTGCACCTCCAATTGTTAGATGTGTCTAACAATTGGGGTGCAGTTCA
>NZ_LR733453.1:0-1514 GCF_902506255.1 Exiguobacterium sp. 8H
GGTTCCGGGTGGAGCCGATCCGTAACGCGGATGGCACGGTCCGACGCGGCCGTGGGGCCGGGTACCGCATCTGTCGCCTCGCCTCGCTCGTGTCACGGGTCCGTGACATGAAGCGAGAGGGGATGGCGTGCCCGCCGTCGCTCCAGTACGGGGCGATGACGTTCGCGCCACGCCATGCGGAGCACTACGAACGGGTCGCGAAACGGGTGAAAAATAAAATGTTTATCCTGCCAGTACACTTAGGTACCGTGGCCGGGCTTTCTGACGGGGGAGGGGGGACCTATGCCCTGTTGAACCCCTGGAGGTTGATGCTCTGTGAGGAGCGTCTCTCTCGTGAGACGTATCGGGTCGGGCGATCTGTGTTTTTTTCTCGGGGCTGAGTCCTACCCAAACCCTCGGTTGTGGTATGTGAAATACTGCTAACAGGCCAACGATGGGGCAGGAGAATATGCTTTCTCGTGTGTGGCACGAGGGATGCGAGCCTAGCGGAGTCTGGCGATGCGTCCCGCAAGTGCCCCGACAAGCGGATCGCAGGCGTCAACGCCGGAGAGCTGCGCGTTCAGGGTTTTCCGGACAGCACAAAAGGACCGGCAGGGGATGTAAGCGCTTGTCTGGTGTGTCCGCCCTGTCGGTCCTTCGTATGGTGTGTCGGACCCTCCCGTGGGAGGCCTGTCCTATGTGGCTCGGGGGTCCCGGTCTTCCTGTGCACGGGCAGAGGGTGTGCCAAGGGGCGCCTTGAAGAAACTTCCCTCGGGAGTGACCCATGTGTCCGTCACGATCTGACCGATCGCGCCCAGCCATCTCTAGTATAAGGCCTCGGGCTCGGTATGGACACCGAAAATGAATCCACAAACGCACAAAAAAGGCCCCCGGATCATCCTCGTGGAATCCGGGGGCGAATGGCGTGCCTGGTCGTGCATAGGTGTTCATCTTGTGAATTCAGAGATAAGGTTGCTGTGAAATCAAGAACGCCTGCATGCCGATGCTAGCCTGCGTTTGGGTTTTACGTACTGATGACCAGGCGACTGATGTCTTGGTCCCGATTATACAACTTGGAGCCTTAATAGGAACTCCAAAAAAAGAGATATGGACGATGTATTTTTGAATGATTCTACCGTTACGATTCGCCTCGTCAAGCGTCCAAGCATGCAGAAATTCCGAACCATCTTCAATTCTCGCCACATTCACGTTCAAAATGAGAACGCTTGCGCGTTAATTTTTGAGAATAAACGTACGTTTATTTGGCACAATTTGATTCGACATTTGTCGAAATAAATGTCGGATTTTGTCGCTTTTGACCCTGTCAGGAAACTTTTGTTCAAGACACAAAATATTTGAGGAAAACGACTCCGAGTTTCCTGAAACGAGGTGAAGGGTCTGACGTCAGCCATCTTAAAAACGGATTTTTCAACCATCACTTTTTGAGAATCGTCAGGATTCGAGAGAGACGACAAGTCGCATGGTTGAGCCGTTTTTGTTACAATAAGGACGTCGGATAATCGTCCGGGAGCAGG
>NZ_LR733454.1:0-1823 GCF_902506255.1 Exiguobacterium sp. 8H
AGGACGCGCTCGGGCTTGGAAGTTTTAGCCCGCTCATCCAGTTCCGACAAATGGCTCTCGAACGGGGAAGTCCCGTCTAAGCCATCCGCATATTCAAACTCAAAACGCATATGGTCACCTCGTTCATGCTCTATGATAGCACGTATGCATTCAAAAATCTAATCTGTGCTTGAATTTTGTGGTCTATAAAACGACCGTTTACTGCACGACGTTTGAGAAAAAGATGATTTGAGCGAAGGGTGAAACACTTCTAGATGGATGGATCCACAAGGAAGAAGTGAGGGAAATGTATCTGGAGATTCACGACTTCCGTACACCATACGAAAACATCATGGGAAGAACTTCTGTCAAACAGAGGGATTTACTGTTGTCGATTTTGATGATCGCCATGGAGAAAACATTTAAAGACGGTTGTTTGAGGTAGGGGATGTTCCTCCGCCCTCTTTCGACAAGGGCGACCACGCTCAAAAATAGGAGGTTCCGATCACCATTTTGTTTCCCATCCCTCCGTCCCTTGCGTTAAAATGGTCTGGTGCGCCCCGGGATACCACGACTACTGATTCATCACCCGGGGGGCGCAACCGGTCGAGGTTCCCGTCCGGAACGGACGTCACTTCCCCGACGGGGACCGAACGACGCATCCGCCCGGCCCCCATCTGCCAGACGGTGACGTCGTTGACAGACCTACCGGGCCCCTCGTGGAAGCGGCCACGGACGGGACGGGAGCCCGACATCCCCGGTCACCCAAGGTGGCCGGGGTGTTTTTGTCTCTCCGCCGTCTCAAAAAAAGGGGATGCCCCGTTCCGTTTTCGACGCCCCATCGCCCTGCGATGTCGTATACTAAAATCCTGACAACAAACCGCCCGCCGGCCCGCGCATCGGAAGACACCGAAAACCTAGCGCATGCAAGCACCGTCGATCATCTAATCGTTTTCTCTGTTTGACACATGATGGAGAGGGATGCGCGGACCGTCAGGCAACCGATTCTCCCCGGGTCCCCTCACGGCGATCCGGGGCTTTTTTGTCGTTTCTGGCAAAAAAGGAAGGATAGAGCGCTTTCAAAAACAGTGGGAGCGCTGTCCCCTTTTTGAACTCGAGGGGCGTCTCGTCCCCGGTATACTGGAGGGACAGTCGTCCGGTCGATGTCGGCAGTGGGATGGTCATCCTGTACCGGGGGATTGGTTCACGCAGGCCCGCCCTGCCATCTGATGTATCGGTCATCGGTTCATCCCGTCCGCCCCCCACACCATCACGCGCGAGTAACCCGTGTCTTTTTTATCCTTCAGGAGAGGGACGGACGGGTCCCTGAATCGCCCCCATGCCTTACGGCGTGGGGATTTTTTGTCGTCTCGGTGACACGTCCGGGGCTTGCGTCACCCATGTCCCACTCGACCGGTCATCGGAGCAGGGGCATACCTGTCAAGGTATTCAAAACAAGGCGGAGCACCGTCCCGTTTTTGAACCCGATGGTCCCCGAGGGCGAGATATGATGTCGTGGGGGGATGTGTCCATCCCCACTACATATCCATGAAAAGGAGAACAGACTGATATGACCAAACAATCGAAACCAATGACGGACCGACAGAAGGGACGGGCGAACGTCCTGCGCGGGGCGACGCTCGCGACGCTCCTCGCCGGATCGCTCCTCGGCGCGCAGCCGACGGGAGCCGAGGAGACCGGTCCCGCCCCCCTCTCGACCCGGGAGGCGCTCACGCCGTTCGAGTCGTCGCTCGCCCTCCTCACGGACCTCGAGGCGCCCGTGCCGATCGACTACTACCAGGGACAGGACCGGGTGACCGGGACCGTCGCGCCGGACGTGAAGA
>NZ_LR733455.1:0-7899 GCF_902506255.1 Exiguobacterium sp. 8H
AAGAGGCCCCCATAAGGGGACCTCACATTCGGGAATCGAGGAACGGCATACCTCGGTATCCATGGTTATTAGACAAACAGTGCATTCGGAAAGGGATCAGCAATCCCTATATATCTAGCATAGCAAAATTCTCGGAAAGCGCAACAAAAGACGTCCTCCTCTTCCGAGGGGGCGTCCGATCCCGATCGTTTCCGCGACCGGGATGTGAGGCATCCTAAACAAAATCCTCTGCACAATCCAATCACTAGGAGAAGGTAGGGAAGCGCCTCCCTGCCTTGTCGTCATTTTACCAGAGGAACGCAGATTTCGAAAAAAAACCTTACGCTTGGAGAATCTCTCGGCGTTTAACTTACCAAGTTAAACTATCAACAAACCACTATTCTCCCTTCTGAAGCAGGAGTTCTTGCAGTCGTTGGACAATTCCTTTTAGAGAAGTTAGGAAGGTCAGTCGAGATTAAAATAATAACGCGGAGGCGATGTATTTGCTCTTTTCACAGCGAAACAACATAAAAGATATCGATTTGTTCCCCTACGATGGAGATGTGCCAGAACGTCTCAGAATTCAGATTTTTCATTTGATTATTGCTGTGTACGAGATTCGAAACACGGAATTCGTTGGACTAACATCCGACGCACTAAATCAAGTGTTTTACAAAAACGCTTTTGCAGAAATCAGACAACACCTTCTTGAAGAACATGGACTGCTAAGTCTCCTCGACGCTCCTGGTGATACAACAGATGGTCCAAACGAAATTGAATCCTGTCTAGACTTCTTGTTGTATTGCGAAGAAGGAGACTGGGTCATCGACATGGTAGAACTATTGATTAAATTTGCTTTCGATTGGAATTTGATAGGACCTCAAACGATAGAAACCCTGAACAAAAGATTCCGGGAGAACGGAATCGGACTCGAATTTGTGGAAGACCGCTTCATTAAAATCAACTCCACGATCCTCCATGTCGAGGCTGTCAGGCCGGCGCTTATGCTCATGCGCAGCACAGGATTCTCCGGTCCCCTTGATGAATATCTGGAAGCGCATGAACAGTATCGGAACGGGGACAACAAGGCCGCCATCACCTCCGCCGCCAAGGCGTTCGAGAGTACGATGAAGACCATTTGCCAAGCAAAGGGATGGCCAACAAGTAAAGGGACGGCCGCCGCACTCATACAAGCGCTTTTCGACAACCAGTTCCTCCCGAACTATTACCAGACCCAGCTCAACTCGCTCAGAACAACACTGGAGGGGCTCCCGACCGTCCGAAACAATAACACGGGACATGGGCAAGGGCCGAACATCATTGATATACCGGACTATTTGACCCAATATGCCCTCAATCTGGCAGGTGCCAACATCACTCTCTTAATTCAAATCTACAATAAACATTTTATTAAAGGGGAATCGAAATGAATCATAAACTAACAAGTCAACTTTATGCGAAATTCAAAAAAAACACTCAAAAAATATTGAGTGCACTTCAGCATTTTCAAGATAATAAAAAAAGAGAGGGTTACCTTGATTGGATGGAAACACGTTCGAAGTTCATCCAAAAAGAAAAACGTTTTCGAGATGCCGTGGTAAAAGAATGGGCTGATCGAAATCATGAAGATCGGAAAATGTTAACAAATTTTTCGGTTGGCGACGTCATTCATGCCGATTTCGGGTTCAACGTAGGTTCAGAATTCGGCGGAACACGCTATGCAATTGTTCTTCATCATTCGCCCCAGAGAAGCAATACAATCTTTGTGACCCCGCTTCGATCTGCCAAAGCGGGTCGATCTGCTCGCCCCACCGAAATTGATTTAGGGGAGATAACCTGTATCATTCAGCGAACCAATACCACAATGAACAGTTGGGCCGATTTACTTCAGTCTCGTCCGGTCTCCAAAGTCAGAATGATTGGACAAAATCCGGTCGGGAAAATTTCGACAGATCAATTGAACGCCTTGAAACTGAAATGGATCAAACTAATTGTTCCAGAAATCATGCCAGACCCTTAAAAAAAAAGTGAAAGCAAACCTCATTCACATTTAGGAGTTTATATGCTATGATATATATACCTTACCGGTTAAATTCCGGTCCCACGTCGCTGACTTGATCTACAAGTGATCTGTTGAGGTTGCTTCCATCGCAACCGAACGCGCCTTAGCGACGGTAAAATTAGACCATATCGGTACCCAATCCGATCCGACACCCTTTAACGATAAGGGTGTCTTTTTATTTCCGAGTTATACTCTCATCATCCAGCTCAACAGCATATAAATAACCGGTCTCCCATGATTGATTATCTGACGCAGCATATGCCATTCCAAACCAGACGATTCCTAGTTTTTCGGATTCCTCCATCATCCTAGACATATCTTCCCCCCATTTAAAGCGAGACTGATTATCTACTTCCTCCCACACCATATCTACTTCTTGAACATACGAGTGTACACTTTCAATTAATTCATTTTGTTCATTTTGTTTAAAATCGGCATGGTTGAAAGCCATCTGATGCCTTCCACATAAAGTGTTCAGCAGTTCATGACCGTCTCTCATTTCTTTTAAAATACAAATATCTCCACACTCATTTTCTAAGACTTTTCCAAGTTGTTTTAGTGTAGATAGTCTTGGAATTTCTCCATTTTCGATACGAGTAATCGTTCGAACAGACACCCCTGATTTTATTTCTAATTCTTGTTGCGTCATTCCTGAAACACTTCTGATCACCTTAAGCCAGTTACCTTTCATAAAATCCGCCCCGTTTCGATAAGTATTTGATACATCGATCGTAGCAAGTTCGACACTCTTTTCATATAGACAATCTATAGACACTTAGTTGCCCGTTCTAATGCCCTCGTATAAAGGAGTTAACGCATACAGCCAATAGAACAACTTCAAATAGTCTTCCTCGGTCAAACAATCATAATCATAGCTCCCGTGTAACATTTTGTTTCGTGACAGTCGGTTCACCTTTTTACCGTCTTTGTCTTCATCTACAAAAATCTGATACACCCCAAGGAGTGCTGTCCCCTCAAAAAAAGTGCGAATCCTTCGTTTTTCTCTCATTTCCTTTGTTGTTTGTCTCGTCCCTTTATCTATTCCTTTCTTTCTTTTAGAGTTCAAGTACTGTGTCGAATCTGTTTGCCCACAAAAAAACCCCTCCTTATCTTGTGCCAAACCCCAATTCAAAACAAAGAAATCGATTACTGGATAAAGAGCAATCATCGCTATCTCTATTTCTCCTCGTCTATAAGCATTTGCTGATTGCTTTATCAAATGATGATGTCTTATCAAAAATTCCAACTTTGTCAACTTAGACAGTGTTTCATCAAAACTAGTTTCCATCCAACTTAGCACGACATCCTTTCGAAGCATCGTGTCATAACCCGACAAATCAAATTCTGATAAGTAATCAGAATGCAAGAAGATATTTTCTTTGGACATTTCATCTGCAAATTCAATAATATCAAGTGACGCCTCCGAGAAGTGATCCTTAAGATATTCCACCGTTTCACGTAGACGTTCTTTCCACTCTTCGTTGTGTATTTCTAATCCTTTAATGGAGGAAATTCCGCTTGTAGCACCCTCTATAGATTTGTTAATATCGCGCAATACAGTTTTCATAGGTGCAAATGCAGACACAAGTGATTGAAGATTTTTATTAATCTTAGATAGATTATCATTAAACTGCTCAAGTTCTTTTTCTTTCCCCTTCTCCACACTTAACCCCCTATTCTATCGTTCCTCTATTTTTGTAACTGCATTCTTTCATATTTTTACAAAATGTGGATCGCGAGATGCCCAGCGTTTTCGAGATATCGGAGACGGTCATGCCCACCCCGTACATCATCATGACTCGGGTCATGACCTCCGAACCTCGCGGCCCTCAGCCCTGTGTTCGTCCGTTCCCGGATCAGTTCGCGCTCCATCTCGGCCAATCCAGCCGAGGCATGCCGCGAGTTCGGGACGGCGTTTCACGCTCGATGCCTTCTCTTGGAAGATTCGTGTACATCCGGCCCTCTTCAGCCCATCGAGCTGGGCGTCCAACTTCTGTTCGGCCGTCGAAACGCGCGCATATCCTATTTTGTCATGATGCACCTCCTGATGTGTGTTTTCCCGTGATGCAGAAAAAAACGCACTCAGAAGGAGCAACAAAAGACGCCCTCCTCTTTCGAGGGGGCGTCCGATCCCGATCGTTTCCGCGACCAGGACCTAGGGCATCCTAAATAAAACTCTCAATACAATCACTTAGGAGTTGTAAACATGCGGGCAAGGAACCGCCTCCCTGCCTTGTCGTCATTTTACCAGAGGGACGTAGATCTTGAAAAGCCCCTCATGACCGGACGGAGGGGCACAGGGCAGAAAGGGGTCCCCGGGACCACCGGTGCGTTTGTTCATTTTCATCGGAACTGTCGTATACTGGAGACAGATAGGATCACAACCAGAGAGGAGGATGCAGATGCATCAGACGAAAGTGGCGCGCGCGATCAAGGAACGGATGGAGGAGGTGGCCTCGGAACGGGGGACGACGCTCCATGCCGTGCTCCGGGAGATGCGCGCGAACCCGAAACCTTCAGAGACACCACTCTCCTCACGACCGCCGGTCGACATCGACATCGTGTATCACTACTGCGCGCGGCTCGACATCTCGCTGACAGAATTCTTCAGGGACGACCGGTTCCGATGAAGGGAGGGGAAGGAGATGCGCCAACTGTACCGTGCGCTCCACGAACAGGCGGAGGAGCTATGCCGCACCCGATCCGATGTACAGATGATGGTGGAGGACGCCGAAGTGTTCCAGCTCGCCCTGTCGACAGAGAGGCAGTCCGTACACGGGAGCATCCGGGTGATCCAAGGCTTGGAAGACACCTTGTTCATGGTCCTGTTCTCGCAACATCCGGGAGAGGCGTGCGAGCTGGTGATCCGTGTACACCGACGGGCGTCCAGGGACATGTACAACTTCAACTTCAGGACCACGAACGCATTCAACATCGGACCCGGAGACCTGGTGGGGGGACGCCTACTCGATGTGCTGATCGCGAAGACGGCGCGTAGGTTGAACAAGAGGGTGTCCCGTCCGCGGACACGTGGATGAGCGGACACCGAGGCGCCGTGACGGCTTGAACAATGACCCTAAAAAGGGAAGAGGAAGGGCACTCTGGCGCCCTTCCTCTTCCCTTGTCACCATGCTCAGGAGGCCAATCTATCGTACGACCCATGTGGGCACAGGTCGGTACGGGTCAGGCAACCATCGCGAGGCTGGAGAGACACCACACCGTCTTCACCCCGCGATGGGAGGACCATAGCCGGTCGGGAGTCCCTCCGGCCCCTCGATCGGCGAACGATCTATTGATAACATTCCTCTATCCGCCATCCGTTAAACAGAATATTCTAACTATTTGTACATTCGGGTCCTCCGACACCCCGTATCCGTCCGGTTGGCGGCGCACATGGTTTCAAACCCTCGAAGTCCGGGAAAGAGAGACATATATTGAATCACTCGCTCAGCCTCGTGCCGAACAGCTCGTTCCGTGGTTTCGTGCCGTCCCTAGCACGGGACCGCGAACGATAGATAGCCCCAAAGGGGGACGATGTCATGCCCGACATCGTCCCCCTGTCCTCGTCCGGAACGCACTCTGGCCCTCACCTCTCCACGAGGCGCCCTGCCCCGACGGCGGTGGCATACACGAGCCCGACCGTCGAGGTCGGGTCTCCCGGATCCGACGTGGCCAGCCCGAACCACCAGATGCCGAGCCTCTCCGACTCCCTCATCAAGTCGGAGAGCCGAACGGCCTCGTGGTGACGCGACGCGTCACCGAGGTCCTGCCACACCATGTCGATGGTCTGGATATGCCCGACGATGGACCAGAACAGCTCGACCTGTTCCGAGTCGCTATGAAGGTCATGTTCGTGGACAATCCTTCGGTTCCCACAGACCGTCGCCAACAACTCGTACGCCGTCCGCAGGTGGCGAAACACCGGCACGCCGGGTCCGTCCGCCTCCAACGCCTGACAGAGTCGTTTCAACTTCTCCGCCTCCGGCATGGCACCACCCTCGACCTGTTCCAACACGTCCAAGGGAACCCCCGTCCGGGAGGCGAGCTCTTCGAGCCCGATCCCACGCGTCCGTCGGTATGCCCTCAACCAGTTCTCCTTCATCGCGTCCACCCCACTCGATCCGACCATCGGATGTCTTTTCCTCTATCCTAGCAAGCCCCTGTCGATTTTCCCAGTCCCAAACCTCCCAGTGACATGGCGGGCGTCGAGAGGATGAGCCCGATGGACTGCGGCGCGATCCGGACGACCATGCGTCCTATCGGAGGACACAGGGTCCCGATGTACGGAGGCGTACATAGACGTCCTCATAACGGGTCGCCTCGATGCGTCCGGACCATTCGAGCACACGCCCGTCGCTCAGCCTCACCCGTATGCCGACCCCGTCCCGCCGCTCCTTCGAGCTGTAGGCGAGGTGGGCGATCTGTCGACGCGTCACCTCGTCTGGCACGAGCCCGAGCCGGAGGAGGAAGATGGTCGTCCCGGACCCGATATCGACGGATGCCGGCAACAGCTCGACCGGGACCCATTCGTCCTCCGGACGCAGGCGCAGCCATCCGGGCAGGTTCAGTCCCGTGACCGGGCGCCTCATGACGCCCCTCCGCTCTGTCTCATGTACTTGTAGAAGGTGGATCGCGAGATGCCGAGCGTTTTTGAGATATCGGAGACGGTCATGCCCGCCCCGTACATCATCATGGCCCGACTCATGACCCCTGGGTCGATCGGCTTCCTGCCCCCCGTCCGGCCCCGCGCCCGCGCCGCGTCGAGGCCGACCCTCGTCCGCTCTCGGATGAGCTCACGCTCCATCTCGGCGAGCCCGGCCATCATCGTGAAGAAGAGCCGTCCCGCGGCCGTCCCTGTGTCGACACCGAGGGTGAGGATATGAAGGTGGACCCCACGCTCTTTCAGATCGTCGACCAACGCCAACAACTGCCTCGTCGTGCGCCCGAGGCGGTCCAGCTTCCAGACGACGAGGGTGTCCCCTTCGCGCAGGTAGTCGAGGCATGCCGCGAGTTCCGAACGGCGTTTCACGCTCGATGCCTTCTCTTGGAAGATCCGTGTACATCCGGCCCTGTTCAGCTCATCGAGCTGGGCGTCCAACTTCTGTTCGGCCGTCGAGACGCGCGCATATCCGATTCTTGTCATGATGCACCTCCTGATGTATGTTTTCCCGTCATGCAGAAGAAAAAACACACATTGATAAAAAGATGAGTTTATGTACAGTATATCAAAAATAAAAAGGGCGATGGGACGCCCTTTCGTATTTTATGTGAATTCACGAACAAATTCGTTCTTTTAACGGTCGTTTTATGAATACTTGAGGGTGCCGGTGATCGTATAGCTCATCGCGCGTCCCCCCCGACCGGCCAGCCTATCTCGGCCGCCGGCGTGAACGACTCATACGACGCGTTCGTCCCTCTATAGACGTATTCCCCCGGCGGGCCCTCGTTCCCCTTCGAGTCGACGCCGTACACGTAGTACGTCTCGCCGTGCTTGTACTGTGTATGGTCGAGCGGGATGTCGACGGTCCAATAACGCGTAGGGTCAAAGTCTTGCGCGTCCATCACCCGGCCGTCGGCGTCCTTGATGACGACGCGGTGCGTCCCGCGGCCGACCCTGGCACGGAACACGTAATCGCCATCGTTCCATCCCATCTGGACGCGGATGTCCGGCGTCACGACCAGGCGCTCGCCCTCGCGGCCCCGCTTGTCGATCGAGACGAACTCGAAGATGGCCGTGTCCGAGAGGTCGAGCCGTTGCTCCCACGGCAGGTAGAAGTGGACGTTATCATACGCGTGTCGAAGCCCGACCGTGTTGTAGTAGACCCCGTCGATGTAGAGACGCATCCGGTCGACATCCT
>NZ_LR733431.1:0-6408 GCF_902506255.1 Exiguobacterium sp. 8H
TCCTCGTACGATTCGACACGCCATTCGAGCTCCGCCACGAGGCGGTCGTGCGTCCGTTCCCGGAACGCGTCCGCGTCCGCGTCGAGCGCGTCGACACGTTTCACGACGCCGTCCGACGTGAACAGTCGTGTCGTCTCGTCCGTCTCTTCCTCCTCCGATTTCTCGCCACTGAACGCCTGCTTGCGACGCTCGAACAGGACGTCCGGGTTCGTCTCCCGGGTCACCCCGTGAGGGGTCAGGTCGAGCGCGAGCGCCCCGAACTTGTGCGGGACGCCGGTCACTTCGAGGACCGCGCTGTCGGCGTCCTCGTACACGTTCTCGACCGTCGGCGACGTGTCGCCGGGGTGCTTCACGAAGGCCACGAGGTCCATCTTGCCGTCCGCGAAATAGTCGGCCGGGACACCGATCCCCTTGCCGAGGAATACCTGCATCGACCCGTCGTCCGGGTCATACAACCAGTCCCAGAGGATAATGTTCCCGAGCGCTTGTTCGTCCTGTTTGACCGTGATCTGGGTGCCGGGTGACGTCACGTATTCGGTCTCCTCGACGTAGACGACCCGACCGAACAGGACGAGCCCGGCGATCGAGAGGATGACCGTCAGGAACGCCAGTGCGTACCATTTCGAGGGCGACCGGCTCAGTCTTCCGTTCATCCCTCCCCACCCCCTTCCGGCGCGTCGGGGATCGTGACCCCGACCGTCGGGACGGTCACGTCCTCGACACGCCAACCGTCCGGGGTCGACGTCCAGTGCACGCGGGCGAGGACGTTGTCCTCGCTCTTCTTGCCGGCGATGTCGACCGTTTGATTCACCTCGACGAACGCCGTCACGTGGGTCTCGTCGTCATGTCGGAGGTACGCCTCGACGTGCTTCACCTCTGCCTCGAATGACGGGGACGGGGGCGCCGGCTCCGTCTCCAGACGTTCCCGGAACCCGTCCGTCAGCCAGTCGAGCACGGACGGCTTCAACAGGTCGTCGGGGCCTTCATACGTCCAGTAGTCGGTCGCGAAGGCGACCGTGTCGGCGATCCGTTCCGCGTCCGTCCCGGACGGTTCAGGCGTCGGATCGGCGTCCTCCCCGGGCGTCTTTGTGGCGTCGTCCTCTCCCGCCTTCAACGTCGCGATCTCGTCACGCAGCTGTGCGATGACCGCGTTCTGTTTGGCGACGAGGTCTTCTTTCCCCTCTCGCTCGTTCGTTTCCGGTGGCGGGACGTCCATCCCTGCCCCGGACGTGTCCGTGTCTCCTATGCGGTACAGGGTGAACAGGGTCATGCCGACGAGTCCGGCGATGATCACCCCTCGCAAGATGATCTGATGTTTTTCTCTCATCAAAGTCTCCTCCTTGATAGAACCAAATTGTGTTGACTCATCTTGTCACGCCTCTTTCATGAATACGAGCCAGTGCGTCTTGCTTCGTTTGTTCCCGAACAATGGCCGATAGCCGATTGCATCCAACACTTCCGAGAGTCGCACCTGATCTTCGTTCCACTTGAAGATGAGCGTCCCATTCGGTTTCAAAACCCTCATACATTCCTCAAAGCCATTGCGGATGTCAATCGGCCATGTCTCATCCAGCCGTCCGTACTTCTTGGCCAACCATGAATCATCACCGACCTTTAGAAGATGCGGTGGGTCAAACACGACCAACCAGAAGCTCTCATCGGCGAACGGCATGTCTCGAAAGTCCGCGATGATATCCGGGGCGACGATCAATTGCCTCCCGTCGCACAACTCGACGTTCTCTTCACGGATATCCATAAACGTCGCATCTGGATGACTTTTATCAAACCAGAACATCCGACTGCCACAACAGGCGTCCAATATTTTCGTCATCCCATTCACTCTCCTTGTTCGTTTTAATGATTCTGTGCGATCTGTTGCGATGCGGTCATCTCGTCGAAGAAACGGACCGCGTTGTCGATCGTGTAGGCGAAGCTCGGCCCTTTCAACATGTCGACATGCAGGTGGGGTCCTGTCGAGTTGCCCGAGTTCCCGGACAGCGCGATCGGTTGGCCCGGCTTCACCGTGTCTCCCTGTCGCACGCGGAGCGTGCCCGGCGACAGGTGCGCGTACGTCACCTGCACGTCGCCGTAGCGGACCTGGATGTGGTTCCCGTAGTCCGGCCGGCCGGTCGGCGCGTTGTTCGCGCGCCCGTCGACGACCTTGACGACGATCCCGCCGGTCATCGAGTACACCTGCGTCCCGATCGGGACGCCCCAGTCATAGCCCGGGTGTCCGGCGTAACAGCCGATCCCGCACGTCATGCGACCCCGGAACAGGGACTCGACGAGCGGGGTGTGCAGGTCGCCGATGGCGAGGCTCGACCCGCCGAGCGAGACGGTCCCGTCGGGTGCGACGGTGAGATAGTCGAACACCTTCTTCTGGTACGTATGATCGCCGTAACAATACGGCGCCCGCCAGTCGTCGCACGTCCAGCCGAGCTGGTTGGCCATCTTCAGGCTGAACGCCTTCGCCACCGTCTCCGAATGGCCCCCGGCGTCCTTCGCGTAGGCGATATAGCCGGGGCCGAAGTTGTAGCTCTGGACGGCGAGCGGGAGGTCCCGCCCACTCATCTCGAGCGTCTGCTTGAACGCCTTCACGCCGACCTCGACCGAGTACTCTGGGTCTTGGATCGCGTTCGGCACGTTCGGATAGCGCGTGTTGAAGCCACTCTCGGACGATTGCATCGGATCGTTCCCGAGCCCGCGCGTCTCGACCTGCATCTTGGCCAACAGGACCGGCACGTACTCACCGATCCCTTCCGCCTCCGCATACCGTCGGACGAGCGTCTCGTAGCGCATGACATCGGGCGACAGGACGCCCGTCCCGATGCTCGGCACGTCGACGTCGCGATCCGCCTCGAACGAGGCGAGGAGTGCCCCGACGAGCGTATAGACGAGGACCACGAACAACAACAGCGACAGCCCCGCGAACGCGAGGAGCCATCGCTTCTTCTCCTCCGGCAGGAGCGACCAGAGCGTGTGGGCGGCCTTCGCGACCGCAGGGACGGCCATCAGGCGCCCCCGCCGAACCGGGCCAGCTCCTCACGGCTGACCTGGACGCGCATGCGGATCGTCTCCCCGCCCGTGATCGCCAGGAGCATCTCCCCCTCGCCGAACGAACGGATCGCCTCGACCTCCGCCTCAGAGAACTGCCCCGCGAACGACTCGCGGATGCCCGCGGCCGACGAGGCGTCGTGCTTGAAGATCATCTTGTACTGGGTGAGCTCGAAGAGCTTCGACAGGTGCGCGCCCTTCAGGTCGTTGATCGACTGGGTGGCGTAGCCGACCCCGCCGAAGTATTTCCGCGACTGCCGGACGAAGTTCTCGATGAGCTGGATGAGGCGCCGGTTCTCCGGCTTGTCGTTCAGGTACAGGTGCGCCTCGTCGATGAGGAACAGGTACGGGACGACGTCCTCGAGCGCGAGCTCGCCGTCGTTGAACGCCTTGAACTGGGGCGCGCCGTTCGTCAGCATCTCGCCCCACAGGAAGTTCGACAACAGATAGAGCTGCGCCGCCTGGACGTTGGCGCGTCGGTTGACGATGCCCGCCGTCCCGAAGACGACGAACGGATGGTCGGTGATGTCGGGGAACGACGTGTGGCCGTCGAAGTCCGGTTTCCCGACGAGCGTCTCGAGCGCGACATGGATCCGTTCGAGCGCGACCCGTTCCTGGTCATTCCGGGTCGTCCCGAGCTCATGTCCGAGGTAGTCGTGGAAGTCCGACAGCGTCGGATACTGCGTCGCCGGGAGCCGGGTCACCTGCCCCGATTCCGGCGACAGGCCACAGGCTTGATAGAAGCGGTCGGTGAACACGCCGAAGACGTGCAGTTCATGGTCGTCCGTGAGGCGCGGGTTGAGCAGGGCGTACCATTCTGTCAGCCGGTCGATGTGCGTCAGATACGAGTTCAGTTCGTCGATCGACCCGTCCCCGTCGTCCTCGACGTCACGCGCGGCCGTGGCCATGATCTCGAACGGGTTGATGAGCCCCATGGAGCCGTCGAGCGGGATGCGGAGCCCGCCGAAGTGGTCGGCCAGCCCGGTGAACTCGCCCGGCGTCGTCGGGTCGAGCACGCGCACCTTGCCCCCGTTCATGGCCGTCATCGACAGGAGCTTCTTCAGGAGCGTCGACTTCCCGACCCCCTGGACACCGGCGGCCATGAAGCAGTACGAGTTCCGGCCCTGGGCGGGGTCCTTGTGGAACAGGTCGAACAGGACCGGCCCGTTCGTGTACGTGTCCCCGAGGTACGACCCGCGCGGGTCGTCGAGATGGCGATAGTAGAACGGGTAGCCCGCCGCGAACGTGAGCGACGGGATCGGCTGTCCTTTCCGGACACGGCCGTTATAGAGCTCGCGCTCCTGGGCGAGCGCGTCGCGCCCGATCGCCATGAACTCGGCCTCCTGTTCCTCGATGAGGAGCGTCGCCCGGCAACCCCGGGCCCGCACCTCTTCCTCGACGAGCCGGATCTTCTCCTCGAGCTCCTTGAGCGTCCGGGCGGCGACATAATAGCGGATTTTCACGTACAGGATTTCCTCCCCGCCCTCGACGAGCTGTTCGTACATCGTACGGAGCTCGTTGTAGTCGTTCTGGGCGTCCATCTTGTTCCGTTCGCGTTTCTCCGTCACGTAGCGGGAGAGCTGTTCCTCGACCGACTTCCCGATCGCGTCGAGCTCGGCGTCCCGGTCGGACGGCGCGATGTCGACGTGCGTCGTGACGCCGTCGACCCGGATGTTGAGGAGCGGTTCGAGCCAGTACTTGTTGACGTTGCGCGGGTAGCGCGTCACGTGCAGGCACGCCTCGTAGCCGTTCCCCGTGATCGCGTACTGTTCCTTGAACGTGATCCCGCCGGCGGGCTCGATCGCCTTGATGAGCATCGGGTCGGCCTTCGTCGCCCGTCTCTCCTTCGTCCGGGCCTCGTCGTGCTTCTTGTCCTTCGTTTTCGTCCAGAACATCAGCGTTCTCCTCCTTCGTGGTTCTCGTGGTCATACGCCGTCTCGGCGCCGTTGTGGAGCTGACGGACGAGACGGACCTGTTTGTCCGGGTCGATCGGTCGGAAGTGTACGCCGATGCTCTGGCGCAGGCTACGGATGCGCTGACGCATCTCCTCGGCGTCCGGCGCGAACAGCAGGAAGAAATATTCGCGGTGATGGCGCGTCCTATCCAACCGTTCGAGCGTCCGCCATTCCTGTTCGAGCGCCTCCCGGCGTGGGCCGTCGGCGTGCTTGAGGCGTCGTTCGATCGAGGCCCGTTGGGCCGCCGTGTTCACGGGGAAGTTCATCGTGACGACCTTGAGCGGGTAGCGGTAGGAGCGGAGCAGGATCGCGAAGGCGTACATCGCCTGTTCCTCGACCTCGGGATGGGCGTGTCGGATGTCGTCCCCGACGAACGACAGGAGCCGGACGACCCCGCCGTCCGGCTGGACGAGGTTCCCCTCGTCATCCGTCGCGATGATGTTCAGGTAGCGTCGCATCGACGACGAGACGAAACGAGAACCGGCCGCCTTCTTCTTGGCGGCCGGGATGTCGTCGTCGGTGAACCAGGGCGTCCCCGGCATCTCTTGCGCCGGGGGCTGTCCTTGGATGGTCCAATCATTCATTTGTGTTTTCCTCCTCTTTCGTGTGAATGGTGTGGTGTACGGTTCGAACGGGGTGAACCGAGGCCGGCGTCACGTCGGAGCCGGGTCACGGGCTCGTCCGGTGTCGGTTCGGCATGGACGACGCCGAGGCGGTCCCGCCGGAGCCATTTCCAGTACAGCACCTGCCCGAGACGGGCCTTCGGGTTCGTCGGCGGGCGCAGGATGACGAGAACGAGCAACAGCACGTACAGTATCAGGAACGGGAAGCGGAAGCGCGTCGGGACGACCGTGTCCATGTCGGACACGTAGTAGCCGACCATGAACAGCAACAGCAAGAACCCGGCGTCCGACAGGTGGAGCCATCCGATCCGGACCGGGCTCCGCGTCTCCTTCGGAATCTTATAGTTCATCCGAGCCCTCCTCCCGTCCATGATGGATGTGCAACAGCACACGGTGCGGGTCTTTGTCCCGGTAGGACTCCGGCAGGTCCATCATCTGGATGCGGGCGCCCTCTGGCAGATGGTCACGCAGGTGCGCGATGAACGAGGCGTATCCCTCGTCCCCGGCCTCCGCCTGTGCGCGGAAGATTGCATCGTCGACCGCCTCCAGGTCTGTCCCGGGCTCAGCCGCGATCTGGAGGCGCGGACGGTAGGTCCGGGTCTCTTCGAGGACGAGCGTCTCGATGCGCAGCGTCTCGGCGCGTCGGACGTGCCTCCGGGGTCTCGCCTGCCCGTCTTGGATGCGTCTCAGCTGGAACCGTTCCAGCCGTTCGCGGAATCGTCGGATCATGTCTCATCTCTCCTTTCGGCCGTTCTGGCCGTTGTGGTGTCGCCGGT
>NZ_LR733456.1:0-1772 GCF_902506255.1 Exiguobacterium sp. 8H
ATTTTATAGAAAGAGTAGATATTGGTAACAAAACACCGTACTGTAATTGCACTCCTTCGTTTTGGTAACAAAACACCGTACTGTAATTACATTTTATCGTTTTTGGCAACAAAACACCGTACTGTAATTACATTTTCGTCTGGTGGTACTTGATTCCTAATTTTATTTTAACAGTGCAGTTTTTATTTTTGGTAACAAAACACCGTACTGTAATTGCACTTTCTCGATTTTTTGCAACAAAATACCGTACTGTAATTGTACTCTTTCATTTTTGGTAACAAAACACCGTACTGTAATTGCACTATGTACTTTTTACATTTAAAAATTTCTACTCCTTTTGGAGAAAAAATAGCCATATGACGCGTTCGGGACAAATTTGGTAACAAAACACCGTACTGTAATTGCATATTTTTCCCCCTCTGAAATGGCTCAACATCAATGAATTTCGTTTTTATGCAACAAAATGCCGTACCAAAAACACACTTTGACACCATCTGAAAAGAACATAATACTAAAGTTAGAATATATAAGAATAGGAGAGGAGTAGTGAAAATTATGGAGATGAATCGACATATTTTGATTGCAAACAAGGTACTGATTGCGATGAGCGGATTAACACGTTGGACGAAACGTGCTAATTACTATCACTATGAGCAACATTTCTATAACATTCCAGCCTGTTTCACTGCATTTAGATGGACTAAATCTCGAATACGTCATATCCTCTCTATCCTCGCTTACGCTGATGATCAAGGGAATATTGAGTTCATCGAAGATCATATGGTCGCGGATCTTGCATGCACTTCTGTCCGTTCCTTGCATAACAACTTGAAGATGTTCGAAGAGAATGGTCTTATGACGGTCGTGCGTCACTTCCCGGGCGTAATCTCAATCCACTTGACAGATTACCTTGAAAACTATCGGGATCTGTTTGTAGACGGTACCTCAGTAGGTTCGAAGACCGGGTATACGTCTATTTGGCACGGTCTTTTGTCAGAACTGATTGCGCTCGATAACGTGAATACATTACGACTCGCGCTACGGACACTTGTTCAAGTTGAGAAAGACGTATACGTCCAATCAAACGAGCATGCGATTCTGACTTATGATGAAATCAAGGGTTTTCTGCCTAAATACTGCGGCCATAAGCTCGCCATCCAAAAGATGATGTCCGGTCTCCAGTTCCTTCAAGTCTCTCTTGTCGAAGATAGCAAGCGCTTTTTGAATATAGTCAAACAGAACGTTTCTCTTAAGAAACGGGTCCAAGACGTGACGCGACCACTCTTACTTGAAGTCCACCTATCCGCTGCACAAGATAGTAAGCAGATCAAAGAGAAAGAGCGCTCTGAAGTTCAACTCCTTTGGTTCGAATTGCGTAAGCGGGCAGGGGAGTTCTTCGACTTTGACGCACTCAAGGTCAGCCGCGATTCGCTTTTCTCGATAAGCGATACATTCGGGGCCGAAACATTCAAACAGGTCATCGAAGAGGTGAAGCAAGCATTCATTCATCACCGTGAGGATTTGGTGCACTCGAGCGCCCATAAGCTGTTCTTTGAAGAGCCGATTATCTACCTCCATCAACAACTAAAAGCGACTCAGGTAAAAATGGCTATCGCATGATGGTCTATTTGTCATGTTTTTTTTTGAAAAAGATATGAAAACGTCTTATTCTTGGAGGGATTTCTGTCTGATTAACACTCATTTTAAGTCACCACTGCACATCAAGTGTCCTATTTTTTTTTTAGGAAAAAAATCAAATTAATTAACTAAAG
>NZ_LR733430.1:0-2608 GCF_902506255.1 Exiguobacterium sp. 8H
TAGCTATGCAGGACGATTAGTGAAAGACTACGGATTATATATATACCTTTTTCATCTTATATTTTTGCGGTTATATAACAAAATTGATCAGTATAGTTTAGTACGATATGGACAAGAAGTTATTAATTATACGTCTTATCTTTACTTGATGTTCATGTTTTTTGTTTCTTTATTCGGATCTATGTTACTCGTCTACGCTTTTCGAGGCTTTAAACCAAACTATTCTTCATGGAGAACTTTTCTGATTCCACTGCTATTATTACCTGTTCTTTACATATGGACACAAGGAACGGAGTACAGCCAAATCATCAGACCCTCTATAACCGATGTGAAACCCTATTACTATGGTTCTTATTATGTAAAGGGAAGGGTAAATGAGAACACTCAGAATATTACACTAACTGCTGATGACTCATCAGTTTTTTATGGTGAAATAAAAAATGAGGAGTTTCGAATTCGAGTTCCTGAAAATATGCGTTCCTTCAAGTTGGAAGCATTTGGGGAAAAAGAAGGAGATATCGATTCGGTAGAGCAGAAAGCGATTACATGGGAAAAAGGGAAAATCATTGAATTCAGCTCCGATGAAAAAGGATATCTTAATGGTAGCGTGTCTCAGGGTGTCCTCTACATCGCGATAGAGTATCCGAAAAACACTTTATTTAGGAAAGTGACGGTCAAAAATAGTCACTTTAAAATTTATGTTGGCGACATCCCTTTGAATAAATCATACACAGCAATTCCGATTGGTTTGGAAGGGAAACACGGTAGAAAAAAGTCTATAGAATCCATTGTATTCCACCAATAACGAACTGCCCTTTCCCTAGTTACTGAACAAATCGTTTTATTAAGACCAAGCTAAAATATGATAGTTTCTCAGAACATAAAGTGAATTACTATCAAAAATCAAAGTTGAATTAGCAAACCTTTACTTGAATAAATTATCTCCGGTGAAGAACGAACCTTAAAGTTTAAACTTCGTTTCTAACTGACTCAAGAATAAGACATTTTTTGAGAGCAATACTAATTGTTTGTACTTACGTATTTCTTAAAGAAGTGCATTTTGTAGAACGGAGCGAGTAGGAAGTTTGAATAAGCAAATAGACAATCTAGAAGATTTAGACACAGTACTCTAAACCATCGCTTGTCAAATGACAGCTTCATCCCTTAAACCGAAGAGCTGAGAAGCTGTCTAGTCGTATACTTCGTCAATACCTCATTTATTTTCAGTTCACACCTCATAAAATTTCTTTTTATAGAAAGTTTCATGTCGATGTAGATAAATTTTTCAAATGGCTTAGTTCGAAAAAACAATTACTCAATTGTTTAATCATTTCACCTATCTTATGTATCTTTATGTGATGATGCCCTGTCAGGATTCAGCTCAAGCTAGCTAGTTTGATGAATATTGAATATAGTTGCTTCCCTGATCTGAATGAATAGATTCAAGATAACAATTCGGAAGCATCCAAAAAGGCGAATGATGAACTGCCCCATAAAAGTTGGATTTTTATTTCCAACTTTTATGGGGGAGTTCACTTCGGGGGTGTTTTTGTATGAGTAAAAAATGTATATTCAAGTGAAGTCAATAGGCAGTGGTGAGATGAGATGGTATCGGTCCTGATTCCGCTAGTGAAAATGTCAAGAGAGAACGTCAACTACCTCACTTGAGGAGGAAGTATACTGTCACGACGAAAATATCTCTCGACGATTATCGTCCTCAACAATGAGATCGTTGCCTATAAGTTATACAAGCATCAATAGACACCACTCGTCATCGATGCGTTAAAGGAGACATTAGAGAACTGGAACAACCCCAAATGGTCATCATTCATTCAGACTAACTAAGGAAATGTCTATACCTCGTATGCCTCTCAAGATTTCGTCAAGAGGAACTATCTGACGAGTAGTATGTCTCGAAGAGGTAACTATTGGGACAATGCGATGATCGAATCATTTCATTCGAGCTTGAAGTCTGAGGACTTCCAGTACGTCAAATTCAACTCGTTAAGCGACCATGAAATGCGTGAGCGGATAAATAATTCCTTACCTTACTACAACGAAAAACGTATCAAAGAAAGATTAGGCTACCTCACACCGATAAAATATGGTATGAGGTAGCCTAATCAAGGTGTTTTATTAATGTCTCATATAACTAGGTCAGTTTAGACCCAGGGAGTTTTTAGTCGTCTGACAATTTATTGTTTAACTTTTTTAGTTCAGTTCATGAGACACTTTTTACAAGTATCCATCATTCTGACGTCGAGTTTTTAAATATATACAATTCAGGTGATATAAAATTTCGGTACACCTCTGATAAATCCTATTCGATGACCACACCAAAATGCTCAACTACTATCTTAATTCGGAAATTTAAATTGTCGTTTGAGGTTATCCCAAATAATTTCTCGACTTACATAATTGAGAAGTTAAATTATTTTTAGAAAGTTGATAATGGCGCTGGTTTAGCAAAGAAGTAACCTTGTAATACAACTTCAGGATATTTTTTCATAAAGCTCATATGTGCTTCAGTTTCAATACCTTCTACCACGATTTTGTAGTCTAAACTTAAAAACAGTTGAATAATTTGATCTAATTCATTTTTTTCATG
>NZ_LR733457.1:0-1059 GCF_902506255.1 Exiguobacterium sp. 8H
ATCGCGCTCGCTATCGGCTTCGCGCTCAGCGTCGCCGCACTCGTGCCATGGATCGCACGCGAGTACCGGACGCACGGCCAACTTCGGTTCCGCCGCTCCCTCGTCGCGTTCGGCGCGCTTGTCTACGCTCTCGCATTGCTGACGTACACACTGTTGCCCCTGCCCGCGGACGTCTCGACGATGTGCCAGGCATCAGCCGGGCCCCAGCTGCGTCCCTTCTCCTTCCTCGCCGATATCGCCAAGGAAGGGGGCATCAGCGGCCCGCGCTCCCTTGTCTCGAACCCGGCGGCCGCGCAAGTGATCTTCAACGTGCTGCTGTTCCTACCGCTGGGTGCGTTCGCCAAGCACGCCCTCGCCCGACACCGACTCCTCATGGGGCTCCTCGCGGGCTTCGGTGCTGGGCTGGTCGTGTCGCTGCTCATCGAGACCACGCAGCTCACCGGCGACTGGTTCCTCTACCCGTGCTCGTATCGCCTGTTCGACTTCGACGACCTCTTCGCGAACACCGCCGGCGCTCTGCTCGGCACACTCCTCGCGCCGCTCGTCGGACTCCTCGCTGGAGCCAGCAGCTCGAGCACCGACGACGCTGAAGCGCCGCGACCGGTAACAGCAGCTCGCAGGTTCTCGGGCATCCTGTCCGACGTCCTGGCTATCTGGTTCGTGTCAGCTGCCATCAGCCTTGGAACGGCGCTGGCCTGGACAGCCGCCGGGCGGAACCCACAGTCACCGCAGCTCACCGCACTCGTCGACGTGTCCGCGCTCGTTGCGCCTCTTCTGCAACTCGTCGTCGTCCTCCTGTCCGGCCGCACGTTGGGCGAGCACGTCGTGCGTCTGAGGCCACGGCCTGTCCCGAACGTCGGGAAGCGGTTGGCGCGCTGGGCACTCGGATCCGGCGGGTGGGCCACATTGCTCGCACTCGGCTTCCCGTTTTCCGGGTTCCTCGCGTTCTGCCTCGCGATCGCCTCGATCATTGCTGTGTGGAAGACGAGAGCTCACCGCGGCCTCGCGCTTGCGTTGACCGGAATCGAAATCGAAGACGAGCGGGTTGCGGTATCGCCG
>NZ_LR733433.1:0-10526 GCF_902506255.1 Exiguobacterium sp. 8H
CGTATGTCGTCGAGAACCTGTTGATCGAACGGACCGGCACCTATCCGAAACGGATCACGGCCAAGTTCCTGGACAAGACGTGGGACCAGATCGTCCGCACCTACCAGGACACCGAGCCGATGTTCGCCACGATCCCGGAACATCATCGTTTCCTCGACTGACAGACGAAAGGACGACGCGTCTTCTCACGCGTCGTCCTTTCTTGGCCATAGGGTTGATGATGCGGTCTGTCAGGCGTCCGGACGATATAGCTCGACGTCCTCTCCGAGTCACGGTTCGGCGTGCCCTGATATTCGCTCAGGATGTACAGTGACCACAATCGCTCCATCATCCCCTCCTCACTGTTTATCGACTTCCTCAATGTCACGTGTCGGGTCAAAATCTGAAAGTGGCAGAATTTCGGCAGGCGGTCCCCATTTCGGTCTACTCATGAACCACTCATGCTTTTCCGATGTCTCAAGCGTGTCCGCACTCAGACGATAGATCGAGGTCCATGCATTAAAACAGATGTCTCCATCCTCCAACATCGGACTTGTGATAATATCTGACACCGGTGGGCTAGCCTGTGTTTTGCCGGTCTCTTTATCAATTTTTATAATCCGATTCTTTTCTTCATACATCGTTCCCTGTACCACAAAAAGTTCCTCGTCATCGCTGGCAAAGATGCCATTGTTCACGAACACACCGAGTTCCTGCCACGGCAAAATCGTGATCTCCCCGTCCGCCGAGAGCTTCCCGATGTGGTTGAAGAAGGCCATGTAGACCTCACCATCCGAGTAATGGAGCGAGATGACCTGTCCATACTTGGTGATGTAATCATCCAGAGGGTATTCTTTGAGAAGCTGCCCTTCCATATCATAGGCGTAGATGCTCTCTCGAAAGTCCTCATCCTCCCCATAGTCTTGTGTGCTAAGTGTATAGACGGTATCTTCACTCGCGGTCAATCCATAAATCGTCGGTCTGCCTGTTTCAAAGCATTCCTTGTCGGCCTGCGTCTTCCCTTTCGGGACACGGCACCATTGCGAGTGCGAGTCACGATGGACCGGGCTGTTCCCGTCATAGAAGATATGGGTCTCGTTCTGGGTGATCGGGCTGGCCGGATTCATCTCGTCTGGCGCCTCGACGTCATGGATGACATCCAGTTCGCCGTCCTCGACCGAGACCCGGAGGATGCCCGACCCTGTCGGGACCCAATAGGTATCCGGGTCTTCCCTCAGCACATAGAGCGTGTAAGCCCCGCCACTGTCCTTGAGCTCGACTTCCTGGTCGCCATATCGGACCAATGTGTCGTCCGTGCTCGTGATCCCGGTGTTGTACAGTTCGACCACATTCCGAACCTCGCCCTCCTCAGGATACCCGCAACCGCCCAACAACAGGACCATGGATAAATACGCCGCCCATCGCGTGAGCACACTGTTCCTCATCGGCATTAAAACCTGCCGATGATTCGGGTATCTAGATCGATGAAGATGTGGTAGGGCAACACATAGCCACCGGTCCAGTACCGATTGTTGATACTTCCGACATCACGCCCACCGGCACGCCATGCCCGATAGACGAGCTCAGAACAGTAGAACGAGCTCGTCCCGAACCCAGGGGCGATACTGTACGGCTTGTTCACCTGGTTCTCCGCATAGGAGCCGGCCTTCCGTTTCTGTGTCGTCGTCGATCCGTGGACGTTCAGCACAAAGTTTGAGCCCTGCAATTTTCTTCCTTTGAACGAATCCACATAGGTTTTATATCGATTGTAGTGCGATTTGACCCCCGTCCCCTTGGTCGCCTCGACGAAACGAAGGTACTCATCTGATCCGACCTCGACATGACCGTGGGCGACCACCCCCATGGTGCGGGCGCTCGGGATGTAGAGGATGCGTCCGACGTGAGGGTTCAAGGTGCCGAATGGCTCGACGGCTATTTCTTCCTCATCCTCATAGAGGACACCCTCTGCGAGGGTCTCGTTCAATTCGAGGAACTGCTCGTCGCTCAGTACACCCTGATTTGTCAAAGGGTCCAACAAGGATGCCCCGGCATCATATGCCTCGGCGGTCTCAATGTCTGACGCCATGGCTCCTTCTTGTTCGATCGCCTGTTGCATCTCTTCGACCGTCACGATAACTTCCTCCTCGTCGGGCTCCATGAGTGGGATGCGGGCCGTCACCGCAGGTGAGATCGGGCGGGCACCGTCCGCATGGACCGCCGTCAGGCGGACGTAGTAGTTGTCCGTGAACGAGTAGTCGGTGCCGCCCTTCTGCTCATATGCCTGCTCATAGAGTGGCGACGGTTGGGCGAGGAGTTCCATCCCCGACCCGTTGCGCAGGTAGTCGATCGTCCCGGTCTGGAGCTGTTCCGGTGTCGGGAACATGCCCTTTCCTTTCGTCGTCCACGACGTCTCCGTCGCCGGCACGTCCCAATAGCTGTGGTACGCCCCGTTGAACAGGATGACCTGGTACTTCTCCGCGCCCGGGATTGCCTCCCAGGACACGTCGAGGTGGCCCGTCACCGCGTCCGGCGCGCTGAGGTGCGCCTCGACCGTCGGGGCCGGCATCTGCGGATAGTCCGGGTTGACGAGCCGTGGTGCCGGGACTACCGGGGCCGGCATGTCGGTGTGGGGCGGGAGCCCCTCGGCCGATGCCGATGTCGGGAGCGCCGTCGCGACCAATGCGGCGAGGGCGATCCCGTTCAGCCATCGTCTCCAGTGTGGGTGTTGTCTGTCGTTCGTTCGATGTGTCATCGAATCCCTCCAAATCCTATGTAGTGGACTTCCTTGTATGTAAAGCGACCATCAGGTCGCACAGGAAAATGTAACATAACCAGTGAAATGCGGTGTCCAAAAACGAAATCGAGATTGTCATTTTTTGAAAGCGCCTTCTCCGATGGGGCGTAAAAGCGGGGCCGGGCTGATCCGGGACCGCTCGACCGAATAAACGAAAAGAGGCCCCCATAAGGGGACCTCACATTCGGGAATCGAGGAACGGCATACCTCGGTATCCATGGTTATTAGACAAACAGTGCATTCGGAAAGGGATCAGCAATCCCTATATATCTAGCATAGCAAAGTTCTCGGAAAGCGCAACAAAAGACGCCCCCTCGGAAGAGGAGGGCGTCCGATCCCGATCGTTTCCGCGACCAGGACCTAGGGCATCCTAAATTAACTCTCAATACAACCAATCAATTAGGAGCTGTAAACATGCGGGCAAGGAACCGCCTCCCTGCCTTGTCGCCATTTTACCAGAAGGACGCAGATTTTGAAAAGTACCGTCCGTTTTCTCGTCGAGCACGGAAGAAAACAGACATTGATAAAAAGACGGGTTTACGGACAACGTACCCAAAACAAAAAGGGCGACGAGACGCCCTTTCGTATTTTATGTGAACTCACGAACAAATTCGTTCTTTTAACGGTCGTTTTATAGACCACAAAATTCAAGCACAGATTAGATTTTCGAATGCATACGTGCTATCATAGAGAATGAACGAGGTGACCATATGCGTTTTGAGTTTGAATATGCGGATGGCTTAGACGGGACTTCCCCGTTCGAGAGCCATTTGTCGGAACTGGATGAGCGGGCTAAAACTTCCAAGCCCGAGCGCGTCCTCTTGAAACAAATCTTTCATCATTTCCGCCTCGTTGAAGAACGAGGCACTCGGACCGGGGAACCCCAGGTCAAACATTTGAAAGATAAGATTTGGGAAATGCGTCCCGGCTCCATGCGAATCTTGTTCGCCATGGAAGGGAACACCGTCTTGATTCTGCATCATTTTTATAAGACGACACAGAAGACCCCTCGCCGTGAGATCGAGCGCGCCGAGACAGCCCTGAAGAATTGGCAGAAGAAAGGATGAACCCATATGCTATTGAGTGACATGCGGTCAAAACTCACATCCCTTGATGAATCAGACCATCTTGAGATCGAGCTCATCACCCAGCTCGTGCTACGTCGTAAAGACATGGGCATGACCCAACGCGATGTCGCCGAACTCGCCGGCGTCGCCCAGTCGACGATCGCACGGATGGAGCGAGAGCTTGTTGTCCCGAAATTGGAGACGCTACTCAAAATTTCTAAGGTGCTCGACCTTCGTCTCCAGTTGGTCGCACAGGATGACGACCAACCTAAAAAAGACTTAGTGATGTCATAAAAAAGAAAGGGCCAAGGTGCCCTTTCTTTTTTATGTGGCTTTCTGTCTGATTTCTTTCGACATAACCTTCCACTCACCATTTGGATTCAGTAGGAGAGGCTATTTACCAATCATTTGACTTAAAGCAGGTATAAATGGAGCTAAAACTGTCATATGATTAGCAGCACTCGATACAAAGTTTTTATAATGATCAACAAATAAAGATGTATTTTGAGTGTTCTGCATATCTTTTAAAATTTTTTCTAATCTATCAATTTCGTTTTTGTCATCTATACTCTCTTTTAGAACTTTTAGAATCTCATTAATCACTTCGTTTGTAGATGCGTTAATGACGTTGACTGAGTAATCTTTAGAGTGGTTATTAACTCTTGAATTATCTCCATGAAGATAGTAATTTACATTAGGTTTAATTGATGCCTCTTTTTCTTCTTCGAGTTTTTTATACTGTCTTTCTGTTAAATAATACCCTTTAACCTGAAAAACCTTACCATATGCCGACTCTGACAATAAGTCATCAATGTAAAGTAAATTATTCGACTTCGTTCCTTTAATCCAGTCCCCTTGGTGAACATCACTACCTTCGTAAAAACCGATATAGGGACCACTTTTATCATTGTTTGGCAGTCCTTGTATTTGCGCAACTACTTCGCTATTCCGTATCACATCAAACCATTCTCCATGTTGTCTCATAAAACGATTAAAAGATGCTTGCACATTCAGAAAAATTCCTCCCTTTATTTTTAAAGACAAAACTCTTCATCCAACATTCATTCATAATTTATCCATTCTCCATGAGGGTCCTCAAGATTAATTTCTTCGAAGCAACTTTCGCACACCGTAGGAAAAGGATCGTATTCGTTTGTTTCATTACCGCAAAATTTGCACTCCATCATTTATCCCTCCAAATCAATGTAGTGATCTCAATCTTCTCAATTACTTCATACTCAAATTCAATAGGCGTTATCAAGTATCCTTATTTGGTTCATGTGTCTTTTCTTGAGAGTTCTCATCACTGGAAAGATAGTCGTAACTCACAAGTCTCCGATCAAATAATTTATTGATACTGTCATAGATACTTTTTTCAGACATCCCGAGTTCTGTGAGGACCATCGCATAGTAGAGCCACTTTATACTCCAAAAGTCAAGTATATAAAGTTCATAGGCTTCAAAATCCAAATCCCCATGCGCAAATTTATTTCGATGCTTTGCAATCCGTTCTCCTAAGGATTGAGAATCCACGTCAACTCCGTTTAAGTCCTCGTACAAATGTTTTAAAAAATAGTCCATGACAGGCCGGTTCTTTGAAAAAGCTTCCTCTATCTTGTCTTCCAGTGAACGTTTATCACTTTGAAGATGAGTGATAATCCCTTGATACATTTTCTTGCTTTTTTTCTGATGTTTTTTTCCTTTTATGTCTTCTAACTTCTTCTCCAATTCCAATATCAGCTCTTCCTTCGCCTTTTCTCTTTGTATATGAGATTCTGTTTGAACTGAGGAATCCCCTTTCACTTTTTTATATTGTGCCTCAAATCCTGCGACTGCCATCACATAACGTCCATTCGTGATATACCATGACTCTTTCAGACTTTCTGGAACATGTCCCATATAAATTTGGTCCTTAGATATGAGTTCAAACAGCTTGGGCATTTGTTGACCAATCAATGTGTGGTCTATGATTCGCTTCTCTATTTTCGACGACTCCTCAACACGTTCTCCTCCGTAAAAGCGCATAAACACTTGCCCCACCGTTTCAAGTTCACCCATTTCCCCACGTTTCAAGCTGATGCTTTCAAAATGAACGTTTTTTCTGTAAGTCAGAAACATGAATACTTTTCTCGTGTCTAAGATCAGGTTTTCCAAAAATGTTAAATCACTCGTAGATTCAAATGAATGGGTCAAGCGTCGAGAAAATTGAAGGGGGTTCCTAGACCCATACTTAGCTTTTCTGAGAATAGAGAGGAGTGTTTCTATCGTCTTATCTTCTCTGTACTGAAATGAAAATTTTTCGCTGGTATTTCCGTAATCTCTTACATTCAGCGCAATAGTTCCATCTTTATTCATTCCGCTGATTTCGTACGGAACTACAGGGAAAAAACCATCGACTTCGGGACCTTCAAAAGATATCGCATTGACATCCAATCTCTCTTTAATCTCGTCTGGAGATGAGAAAAATTCCCTACTTTCGAAGTGTATATATATTTCAACCCTAGCAATCAATGTCGTTTTTGTTTCAGAATGCCTATAGTCGCGTCTAGTTTTCGTTTGGATATGTTTTACTACGAACAAAAGCTGTCTGTCTGTTTCATACTCTTCTCCAATCAACCAAATTGGTGATTTTCTGTTATCGGTCCGGCCTTCCAAAAGAAACTCTAGAGGATTGAAGAAAACACCCATTTCCGAATCCAAAGGATGCAATGTAAGTACAAAAGTATTTTCGTCTAACTCAAAAGAATAGTGTCTCTCCTCGTACATCAGCTGTCCTGAAATCACTTCGCACCACTCCTTTTAACAGGATACACATTCTTATTAATTCGACGTGTTCATTACTATAATACCAACAACCGTAACAATCCGTTGCCATAAATCTGATGATTTTTTCTAACCAGTTATAACATGTATCAGATTTATGTTTGTTTCCTGCTTCTACGTGTCCGATTTTGCCACTTGCTCGCTACTCTCGTTTGTTCTAACACTCCACAGGCGTCAATTCGGATGCAACGAATCCTACTATCTACGTTTCTGTTTCAGTGGAAACTCGTAGTTTAAGCGCTATAACCAGCCAAGTTCAGACTCGCATTGTAATCCCTGTCCGCTGTATATCCGCATCGGTCACAATGGTAGGTACGGTCTGACAATCTTAAGTCCACTTTCTTATGACCACATCCATGGCATAACTTAGAACTTGGATAGAACGGATCTGCTTCCACCAACTCAATACCATAATCTTCACACTTATATTGAAGTTGGCGTTTGAACTCGTAGAATTTTTGTTGTGCAACTGATTTTGCTAAGTGCTTGTTTTTCATCATCCCTTTTACATTCAACGTCTCTACAACAATCTTTGACGGCTTGGTTTTCACGATCTCCGTTGTTGTTTGATGTAAATGGTTCTGACGAATATTCGCTAGCCTTCGATGGATATGTCGAATCTTCTGTTCTAATTTATGGATGTTACACGTTTTGATAAACCGGTTCCCCTTCTTATTCATCTCGTATTTCCGAGAGACTCTACGTTGTAACCGACGTAGTCGTTTCTCAATCTGTTTCACGTTCCCTGTCCTATTGATGTTTTTATAGACTCTGCCATTTGAAACCGTCGCCAAGTCTTTGATGCCAAGGTCGACTCCAAGTGTTTCACCTGTCAGGTTCTGTACGGGGCGCTCCATCTCTACGCCGACTGAAATGTACCAATACTTTCCATCGAAACTGATTCGTGGGTTGGAATATTTCGTATTCATCGGCAACGGCTCGCTCGTTTTCACCCAGCCGATTTTTTCAAGCAACACGGACTTCGGTTTCACTTTCAGTTTGACATTGTCATTATAAAAGGCCGGCCTCGACCTCTTCCTTGACTTGAACCGTGGCTTTTCCACCTTCAACCGACTTTTCCCACTCATGCCCATAAACCATTTTTTATAGGCATCACAAGCGTCTTTTACGGCTTGTTTGGCTATGTTATTGGATACTTGGTTCAACCACGCATATTGTCGTCGTTTCTTCATTTTTGTGATGTGTTTCCGTAGATCGTTGTCCCGAATGAATTTTCCGCCGAACCGATGGTTCAGTTCTTGCATTCTCAACGTCCAGTTGAATATCCATCGTGCCGTGCCGGCCGAACGCCACAATTGTATCTCTTGTTCTTTAGTCGGGCGTAACCTGACCTTATTGGCCCGTATCATCCTCCATCAACTCCTTGATGATTTTCTTGGCTTTATTCGCTCGTTTCCCTTGTAATCGACAACTGAACACGGTGACGATTTGAATCAAGTCCTCCACCAGTTCTTGTTCCTCTGTCTTTTCTGCGTTGTCAATGATTTCGATTTCCGTACCGTATTTATCACAAAGATCGGCATCAGGAACGGGACCCATTTCTTCTCGCCCCGGTCGACATATCTCGTCATGGTCCATCTCCACTTTTCCCAAGCAATTATAAGAACGTTTGTTCTTATTTTATACCCTCATTTTCGCGTTGTACACAAAAAAAGGGGCGCCGGTCGGCACCCCCTCGTCAAGATACGGTTTGTTCGGCGCCCTTGCCCGTGACGACATCCCCGAGCGCCATCACGACATAGCCGCCCCGTTGGGCGTACGCTGTCATGTATGTCACGCGTCGGCACAACGCCCGGCCGGTGTACGCTTGTTCAGTCGGGTCGTACTCACGCAAGGTCAGGACATCGCCGGACTTGTATCCGCGATCGTCCTGACGAATCTCGAACGTCTTCAGGCCAGCCTCGACCGCGTCAAAATACTCCGGCCAAATCTTCAGTTCATGGAGCATCCGTCTTCCCTCCTTCCATGTTTGTCTCTCATTCAGGTGGCAGACAGGCAGTTTACAGGCACAGTCTGATTTTCTGCTGATCTGACCGAATCAGGATGTATACCGTATAGTCTACACCCTTTGAGATTTCAGACAATACAAGTCCCGCAGTATCGATCGATGCGACTTCGATCAGTTGCAAGAGACGGTCCATCTCGCCCGTCTCGACCTCCTTCACCGAGACGATGCCGTCTTTCACATCATCCATTCTGTAATCGCAGAGGATCGGGACTTCTTCCAGTGGGATATGCGAGATGTATGCATCACTTTCAGTCGGGACGATGGGCACGTCACGAACGGTGCAGTTCCCGTCTCGGTTGACGGTCGCAAGAAGATCGTCTTCTCCGTTCTCATGAATTAAAAAATACTGCCTGATCCCGTCCTCTTCCTCGAACCCTTGCAATGCCCACAGGTCGAGGTCGATGTTTTTACGTTCCGCTTCCAGCACTTCGAGCACACGTTCCATGTCTCTTTGTTGTTCCGGGCTCAGACAGGTACTCTCATATCGGATATCCCGCAACTTCAAGAATTGGACGTATTCTTCGCGTCGTTCGATCGCCTCGACGATCGAGTCTGCTTCGGCCAGTTCGTATCGCTCGAATCCATTGTTCCGGTAGTAGTGGGGCGCAAACTTCCCTGAATCCGTCGATACCATCGTCACTTCATAATTGAAATCGTCGCTCCCGATGAAATACATCGTCCGACCGTCGGTTTCAGCGATTTCGTGCAATTTGTATCTTGTCGTGTCGAATCCTTCGGTCTCGAACTGCTTGATGATTCGTTTCATGTCGACCGTTTGTCGGTCATCGTCGGATTCTCGATCTTGATTCATTCTTTCTCTTCCGATTGGATGATCTCGAAATGCAAGGTTTAGTTCGATGGCTTCTCGAATCGTTTTCGCTTCTTTCACGCAGGGAACACTTATCACACTGTCCTCTAGATATTGTGGGGTCGGCTTATATGCGTTCTCTTCACCACAACTGATTTCAAACTCTTCTTCCGTGAACGGATGATAGAAGCGATAATCTCCTCTTGATAGATCGGATTTATCGCCGATGTTGACCCACCCCGTCATGTCGATCCCTTCCTTGACGATGAAATCCAACACAAGATGCATCCCTTTCACCCACCACCAGTTTTCAATGTATGCATGTAGTCTTTCTGCGACTTCCCGTTCTTCCGAAGATTCTCCCAGTGACTCCACGATACCCTTCGCCAACTCTTCTTTCGTTTCATACTCGTTCGGTTCAAAGTGGTCGAGCAACGACAAGTGAATGTCCATCTCGTTTAGAACGTCCCAGTATACGGCATGATTCCGTAAGAGGGTCGCACGGAATTTTCTTTCGTCTTTCGAGAGATCAACGGTGGTTTTGATGATCGTACGTATCAACTTCTTGATCGAAGGCTGACTTTCAGGAATGCCTGATCCCGTTATGTTGAACACCACATAGTCGTCTACACTCACTTGTATATCGTCTTCATCATTCGGATGCAAGAATACATAGTTACGGACATCACCCGTCTCCTCAACCGAATAAAGGTTCCAGTCCGTCAAATCCACCCCTTCATCTTTTAGCTCGTGCTTGATTCTGTCCACGTCCATTTCCTGCTCACTTGTCAGATTTGCAACCGACATATCCACCCACTCCTTTTTTGTACGCGAAAAGGGCCGACATGTGCCGGCCCGCTCGTCAGATGTTCGGTTTCGTTCAGGACCGCACGCTTCGGTCCTGGCTTTCTTCTGTCTCCGGCACAACGCTGGATCGCGCCTGTTCCCGGAGCACCTCGAGGAACTGCCCGTCGAGGCTGAACTGTTCCATGTCCCGCCGTCGGGCCGGTTCTCTGTACGTGGATG
>NZ_LR733432.1:0-3525 GCF_902506255.1 Exiguobacterium sp. 8H
GCTATTAATAAACTCAATCATATTTTGTTCTAGACCATTAACTATAGCTTGATTGAAAATATACCAATCATGCTCCCTCATATTTTTCGGTCGAACAACCTCAGTCGTCACTTTTCCTCGAACTTGGTTAATTTGAACATAATAGTCTTTGATTACATCTTGAAAATGAACTACATAAAATAATGGCGTCCCCTTCTCTTTCATATAGTTCAAACGAATTTTATTCTGAGTATTGAAAAGGAACTTCTCAATAATAACTAATTTTTGTTTAGGAGTGAGTTGCTCTACTAAAAGACCTATAGGCAAAGTTAACAGTATTTTTACTCCACTTAAAAAATTTTCACTTTCAATAAATTGATCCGCACTTGAGATACTTGGTATATATTTTTTCAGATTTGAAAAGTGATAAAAAGGATTACGCTGAATCGCTTTCTGCCAGAGGACCTTATCTATACTTAGTTCTACAGTATGAACCCGAGTAGTGGTAGTTTCTCCGTTTACTTTATACTCTGTTTCTTTTGCTGTCTCCAAATCTGTTTCATAAATAGATGCTACATTATAGCTATTAAACGATTGATAGTCTTCAGGCGTGGTCGGAACCACTTGATTAATATAAATTTTTCCGGTTTGATAAAGATCCGATCGTTTAAATTTTGGTTTTATAATCGCATCATACCTTACACTTCCATCCTCTTTAACTTGAATGTTTGCAGTCTCAAGTGATTTACTTAAATTTTGAATGTAGGAACTCTCGTTAATTGTATGATAGTGGAGGGTTTCAATAGCTTTCAAATCGCTATCGATTAAATCAAATCTTCGTTGGTATGATTGGTTGTTTTCATAAATAAATGGGTAATATCTTGCCCCCCTACCAATAAGCTGCGCTTCACTATCTGTAGTCTTTCTAGTTCCAGTGGCTCCTTCACTAATTCGTACAATATCGTAAAGGTTAAGCACATCCCACCCTTCATTCAGCTTGGCAACTGCAAAGATAGCACGGATTGGATTATCTGCTTCTTCTAACGTATTTAAAAGCAAAGTATTTTCTACCGAAAGAAATTTTGAGTCATTGGCATTCATAAGGTTTTTATCCGTGAAATCCCATTGAATATCTCTAATAACGTTAATCAAATCTTTATCCTCGTAGTACTTAAACATTTTATTCCATATACTAGTTGTTTCTTTATATACTGCTAACCCATGTTCAATAGTCTTTTGGAGTTGGCTAATTGATAAATTTTCAACTATTTGTGAAAATGACCGATGTGTCTTAATAGATTTGCTAATATTGTTAGATTTAAAAAGAATAATTGGCTTTAAGTCAATTCCATAATCTTTTGCAATGTATTTCCGATATTGACTTAGCAATACTGAATGAAGCATTTTCTGATGATCTTCTTCGTTTGTCTGCAATAGTACAACATTTTTTGAGTAACCAGATTCCATAAATCTTTTCAAATCATATTGATATACGATTCGATTTTGTAATTTTTCAAATAAAAACTCATTCTCCAAATTAAGTGTGGCACTGAAACCCAAAAGTCGATTTTTTGGATTTAATGAAAGCAATTGTTCTATAGTACGCTCCCATGAGCGAACCTTTGCTTCCTCTTGTGTTACACTTTTTTGATTTCTACGGGTTTCGGCAAAATAATGATGCGCTTCATCTGCTAACATGACAATATTCATTTCTTCCAAAGTTTCGAAGGTCACTTCATTTTCTTTCGGCTCCATTAAGTTGTTATGAAGACTTTGGACGCTTGTTACTTTTAAGTAAATCGTGTTTGGAGCTGGCTGATGAGGAAACGTATCAACTGTTTGAACTTGAATTTTATTCCCATCTAGAACTATACCTTCCGGCTTAAAAAGGTATTTAGGAGAAGTACTGTTCGTCAAATTGTTTCTAGTTTTCTTTACTATGGCATCACTATCTGCAAAAAATAAGAAATTTTGATAGCCATGTTCTTGATACAAATATAGAATAGAAGCGGCGAGAATTAGTGTTTTTCCAGATCCAGTCGCCATATGAAATAGCTGATTTTGAAAAGAAACATCAGCTTGTGGAGAACGTTGAGTATAGATTAAATGTCTTAATGCTTCTTCTTGATAAGGTCGAATTGTATGATTGAGATTCTTTTGTAAATAATCAGGTACTTCCGGCGGTTGATCGAAAATATCTTTAAACCTCTCTTCAATACGAGTATGAAGAATTTCCTTACTCATAATTCCTCACCAACCTTTTTATAAAAAGAATGATTAAATTTTTTAACAGCTTCGGAAACATTAAATTTAATGTCGTCAATCTCTGAATAGTTTAAATACAGCTGGTTAATATCAAGTACTTCGATTAACAGTGCTTTTTTATCGCTTATAGGCAATTTAGTGAATTCACTATCTTCATTAGTGATTTTTTCTATATCTGTTTGGAAGTTCAAGTAAGCTGTTTGCTTCATTTGGTCAATTATTTTTAGTAAATCGTCGTCATTACCTGCTTGTTGAATAAGTTCTATATACTCCATATTAAGATTTTGTAATTCAGCATAAACAAAGCTCCCTCCGCCTTGCCAATCCATTGCTTTTGAAATGCCACCCTGTTCTCCCTCAATTACTTTCTTTAAACGAGGAACTGAAACGGTTTCTATATAATCCATTTGCTCAACACCTATAAACTGTCGGTTCATCTTCATTGCAACAGCTTGAGTAGTTGCCGATCCCATAAAGAAATCAAGTACCAAGTCGCCTTCATCAGTCGCCAATTGGATTGCTCTGCTCACTAAATCTTCCGGTTTAGGATTTTCAAATACTACTCTGCCAAATAAACTTTGTTGATGTTTAGTTCCATTAGTTGTCGTTCCAGTCCCGTCCCAAATGATTGAATCAACAGAATCTGGTACGACATTATTCCAAAGTGTAGTAGCTGCTTTTCCTTTACTTTGATCTTGTGCATCTTTTAAATAAACTTTTAGTTGTGGTTTTGTTAGTCCACGTGCGCCAAATCTAATTCTGTTATCTGCTAAAAGTTCTTTATAGTCTTCTTCTGTAGTTCTCCAATGTCTTCCTTCAGGTGGTCGATAACCTTGTCCTGTATTTGGGTTTTCAATTATGTATTCGAGATTTTTTCTAATATTAGGCGCATCAAATGGCTCTACTTTATATGGTCCTCTACCATCATCATCATTTAAATTGAATCCATCTACATCTAAAAAAAGTCTAAATTCATTTTTATTTATTGCATTTTTATTTTTTGCGTACACTAGTACATGGTTGGTAGATGTAGAGATTAAGCTATCGCTAGATACCGACTTCCTAGACTGCCAAGTAATATCAGCAATAAAGTTATCCATATCGAAAACACTATCTGCTAATACTTTTAAATAATGTGCTCCTTCAGAAGAAATCGTAATATATATAATCCCTTTTTCAGCCATTAAATCTTTTGCTACCTCTAATCTATTTTTCATAAAAACTAACCAAGAAGAAAGCTTGAAATTTGAATTATAAGCAAAGGTATCAGCAGGTTTATTT
>NZ_LR733435.1:0-15189 GCF_902506255.1 Exiguobacterium sp. 8H
TGTCCAGCAATGCTTGTGCCCCTTTCGGCATCCCCGCCATGTCGTCCGCCACCGCGCCCTGTTTCCGCGACGTGCGCTTCCGTCCCGTCCCTGACTTCTTGCCGAAGACGAACTCGAGCTTGTAGAGCTTGTAGAGCTTGTAGAGCTTGTAGAGCTTGTAGAGCATAACTGTAATTTGATATCACATGTGTATCAAATTACGCCCAAATCGCGGTAGTACCGCGATTTCAGAGCGATATCAAAAAAACGCCGAAAATTTACTGAAATTTACCGACTTTTCGGGCTTGATTTACTTTTATAAACCGCAAAATTTACTCCAGTAAACTGCAAAATCTACAAAAGTAAACGCGTTTCCAAACAGCCTCCCTGTCATCCACTCATCGCCCGACGGGCGAATAAATCAGAAGACAGGCCGCACAGAATCGACAACGACATGACACGGGACACGACGCAATGGATCAACGAACGGATCGATCGACCGACAAAAAGTAGGACGCATGTTGTCACTGACTCATGACAAAAACGTATCGCAACTTGCGCAAGTTGCGATACGAAATTGACGAATCGGCACGCAGGCATCCTGTACGCCAATCGCGTCGTCACGAACAAAAAAACAGAGAGTCGTCGACAGAAAATCGACGAGTGGATGACAGGCAACCTGTAAACCTGGAGGGAGAAAAAGGGGAGAAAAATCAGTAAACCGCTGTAAACAGACCTCGAAAAACAGGGAGACAAAAGGGAGAAATCGAGCCTTTTTTTGGTCCCAGCTTGAAATCGCGGTACTACCGCGATTTGGGCGTGATTTGGTACCCCTGTGGGACCAAATTACAGTTATGCTTAGTCATCCTTCCCCTTGTATCCAAGTGGGCGGTGTACAGACCGTCCACCCTGTGACGCAAGAAGTCGTTTCGCGAACAAAAAATCACCTGACACCGTACAGGGAGGGGGGACTCTTTTTTTGGTTTTGGAGAGGAGAATAGATCGACATGCCGAACGAATCCTCCATCCTTCGACACAAAAAAAAGACACCCGATACACGAGTGTCCTGCATCTGGCCGATCCCGAACAAGGGAGTCGTCCCTCACCTCAAAAACGCCTCAAAAGTTTGTGAAAACGGGCGTTTTTTGTCTGATTTTCAGACTTTGGCTTGAGAGCGTCGTCAACATTGCGTGGAGTTTTTATTTCACGCAAACATGCCTCTTTTTCACGCCTTCAGCGCGTTTTCTTCTCACGTCATCACGCCTCCCGACCAACTCATCGTCTCACATGTCGTCGCCTCCGCTTCACCTACTCACGTGACAACCGACAGAGGCGTATGCGCCGTAGCATCCCCAGAACATGGGAAGGGGCGCCCGTCGGTTGCCAAACAGTCTCATGTTCAAAAATGGGAAGTCCCCCGTTCTGTTTTTGAACATTCCACTCTCTAAACCGGGTGTATGGTGTGGTGGGGGGATGGGTCCATCCCCACTACATATCCATGAAAAGGGGAATCAACCCATGACCAAACGATCAACAGGAACAACAAACCGACGGAAGGCGCACGTGAACGCCCTGCGCGGGGCGACGCTCGCGACACTCCTCGCCGGCTCGCTCATCGGCGCGCAGCCGACGGGAGCCGAGGAGACCGGTCCTACCGCCCTCTCGACCCGGGAGGCGCTCACGCCGTTCGAGTCGTCGCTCGCCCTCCTCATGGACCTCGCGGCGCCCGTGCCGATCGACTACTACCAGGGACAGGACCGGGTGACCGGCACCGTCACACCGGACGTGAAGAAGGTCCGGCTCTACAAGGGCGACACGTACGTGCGCACCGGGCAGATCCAGGACGGACGCTTCGCCATCTACACGCGTGACGTGCACCCGCGCGCCGGTGAGGACTGGAAGATCGTCCCCGTCGGGGAGGACGGGCGACCGGGACAGGTCGCCACGCTCGACGCGGCGCTCTCGACGTCGGCCGTCACGACGGTCGACCCGTATGTCGAGGGAGACACGTACCTGACCGGCAAGACGACGGCGGCCGACGCGATCCGCCTGTATGTCGACGGCGAGGAGAAGCGCGCCGTCAAGGTGGACGCCGACGGCACGTTCAAGCTATACGTCCTCGACTTCGGCCTGGAGTCGGGCACGGCCCTCGAGGTCGTCGCGCTCGACGCGGAGCGTCGCGAGGGCGCCTCGACGACGACGACGTCCGAGACGTTCGTCCCGGCGTACAAGGTCGGACGTACAAATGCCCACATGGACTTCGGCTCGATCCTCGCCGCCTATGGAGAACCCGGATACGGTGTCGCCGGGGCGCGCCTGTACATCGACGGCGTCTACTACAACACGGTCGGGCTCAACATGTACAATGACGCCTTCAACATCCATTTCTACCTCCCGGACGAGAGCTACGGGAAGTCGGACACGAAGGTGTACGAGATCGTGACGCTCGACGCCCGCGGGCGCGAGGGCGGGCGCGTCACCCTGACACCGGACATCCGCGTTGCTAGCGGCCACAACCTTGGCTATGACGAGTTCGTGGCGTACGTCGGGCGCGGGACGCACCGCGTCGTCATCAAGGACGCCGCCGGGCAGGTGCTCGACGCGGCGGACCACAAGGATGGGGTCGTCATCTCTGTGCCGATGGACCGGGACAAGTACACGTCCGGCGAGACGTACTACGTGTATGGCGTCGACTCGAAGGGGAACGAGGGCCCTCCGGGGTCGTTCGTCTTCCAATGGACGAACGCGTCGTATGAGACGTACACGCCACCGACCGAGAAGGGCTGGCCGATCGGGGGGGCTACACGATGAGCCACGTCTACACGGGCACCCCGGCGGTCGTGAACGGGTTCATCAGCGTCCTCGACCCGGCCGTCCGCCAAAACCTGACAGGGAGTGACACGATCCAGGAGATCCCTGACAACGACTTCACGAACACGTTCGATGCCTGCCTCGCCTACGCGTCGGAACACAAGTTGAACGTGTTCGTCCCGGCCGGTCTCTATCTCGTCCGACGGATCGCGCTACGCCGGAACGTGACGATCCAGGGCGTCGGCGCCGAGAGTGACATCCGCCACCTGACGGAATTCGGCGTGTATAAGCCCCTCTTCTACAACCCGAAGACGGACAAGATCACCGACACGACGGGGTCGATCGACCGGGCCCACATCAAGGACCTGCGCGTGCGCCTTTCTGCATTCACCAACTATGGCTTCCATCTCGACCAGGTGTACGACACGGTCATCTCACGCGTCCACGTGCTCGCCAACGGATGTAAGGGGAGGGCGTTCCACGTCACCGGCGGCGCCGGGGAGGCATTCGGGCAGGGGACGGCCTACTACAACACGTTCTACGACGTCGTCGTGAACGGGGGCAATAATGGAGGGTACCTCGAAGCAGGGTTCGTCTTCCACCACAGCGCCAACTCGAACCGGGTCCAGAACTGTCGGGTCATCGGGGGGAACACCGGCGTGATGGTCGAGACAGGCTACACGAACCACATCCACGTGACGGGCTGCGCCTTCGAACGTGTCCGGTACGGGGTGAACCTGACCGGTGCCGCCTTCTGCACGGTGAGCGGGAACCGCTTCGAGCTCAACGAAGACGACGAGGATGCGTTCATCGCTGCCGGAGTGGGATACGCCGGTATCCGCCTCGGGACCTACGCCGGGGAACTCCCTGGCAAGGGGGTTGTCAAGCTCGTCTCTCGTGACAACTTCATCGCCGGCAACTTCTTCTCTGGCTTTGAAATAAACAGAAAGAACACACTCATCATGGACGGGCCGGAGAACGAGATGAACCAGGTGCTTGACAAGCGACGCATCCATACGTCGTTCATCTACAGTGGCATTGAGCGTGCCGACAACGGGACGCCGAAGAATGACCTGGTCGACGTCGGATGGCTGTCGGACGCCAACTTCCGGAACAACCATTCGATCCGGAACGCGAAGTCCATCCAGGACACAAAAATGATTCAAAACACGGGGACGATCCACGATGTCGACCTCCTGACGGATGTCCGTTCCGTGACGAACGTCGATGCCATCACCGGGGTCGGGACGATGTCCGATGTCGAGAGCCTCACAAACGTCACGGAAATCCGGGACGTCGACACGATCTCCTCTGTCTCATCCATCACGGATGTCGGGTCGATCCAGCTCACCCGCCTCACGGCGGAGCCGGTCGTCCCGGTCGAGGGGACGCTCTATCACCTCGACACCGCCACCCATCCGGAGGGGTACTACCTCTACCGGAATGGAGGCTTCCGTGCCCTCGTGCCGGAACCCACGGGACCGGTGGTGCCGACGGCTCCGGATCACCCGTTCTTCCAGCTCGACGCCCGGACGCTGTTCCGGGACGGCGTGTGGGAATACGACCTCCACGGCTGGTCGTCGCTCGAACGTCAGGTCGTCAGCGACCCGTCCGGCGAGCCGGTCGTCACGTTCCACTCGATCCCCGCATGGGGGCTGTTGGCGGACGGGATGACGATCGACGCGCGCAAGCTGAAGTGTCTGCGCCTGCGGGCGCCGAAGGGCGAGGCGTACTACCGGATCGCCGTGAAGGCGTATGACCGGGACGGGTTCCAGCTCGAGGACACCGGCGCGACAGAGGCCTATGTGCACCTGCATGGGGCCGTCGCGTCCGAGACCTCGTATTGGAACGAGACGCAGAAGCGACGCCAGAACCGGGCGAACGTGTATGAGGCGACGTTGCGCGTCCTCTCCGACGAGGTCTTCTTCCTGAAGGTGTCGATCTTCACCGGGGTCGCGATCACGACGGAGAACCCGATCACCTCGCTCGTGCTCGAGGTGCCCGCGGCCACGACGGCCGAGGCGCTCGCGGCCGAGACGCTCTCCGGGACGGTGTTCAAGAACCCGCTCTTCGACGGGAGCCTCGCCCCGCAGGGGTGACGACGTTCACGATGTTTATCTGTCAAAACCATCGTACGGGGAATCCCCTTCGATGAATCCAAAAACGAGTGCCTTTGGCACTCGTTTTTATTTCCATTCAAGTTTGTGCCCACGGAACCAGCTGACGAGAGCACTACGCATAGGCGAGGACGCGTGGAACGCCACAGAACCACATCGACCGATCGGGGTCTCATTTCTGGCGCTTGATATGGTCTGCCAATATGTTTTCGATCAACAAGTACAGGCTCATCTCGTGTTCGACCGCCATCTTTTTCAATCGTTTATGCAACATCGCGTCCATATCCAACGAGACTTTCTTTCGATCGACCCGTCCGGGCCTCGTCTCGATCTCGAAATAATCGTCATCCAACCGGGACTGGCCCGTGACCGGGTCGACCGTTAACGGCTCAGTTGCGATCTTCTTCGGTGTCGGTGGACGGATACGGGTCGATTGCACGAAATCGAGCACCTTCTTGTCCGCATTCGGATGGCTCCGGTCGATGTGCCACCGTTTCGTCCGTTGGTCGAACGTCGCACCAGCCGACTTCAGCGCCTCGCGAAGCTTCTCCTTGCCCACCGGGGCATACGCTTTCGCCAGATCGAGGAACTTCATGCGCTCGTTCAACTCCGTGACCTCGAAAATGGTCAGATTCTTGTCCGTCATAAGAAACAACCTTCCTTCTTAAGTTTTAACTAACCTTCCCTCTTCCCCTCTTTCATTCTAAGTTTCCGGGGCTAATCCCTTCTTGTTTGTCCTTCTGGATCGCCCTGCATCCTGTCGGATGGATCGGGCGATCCTCTCGAGATCCTTCTTCTCTCTGCTGAACGCACTTCGCTCCGGCGTTTACGCCTTCGCTCGCTTGTCGGGGCACATGCGGAACACGTCGCCAGACTACGCTAGGCTCGTATTCCTCGTGCCACATATGAATTTACATCTTCTACTGCTTCCTCGCTGATCAGTTTGCTTGTCGTTCTTTTCTTTTTAGAACTTGGAAAGAAAAAGACTTGAAACCAAAGAGCGCACCGGGCATACTCCGGTAGGGAAGATAGGAAACGGCTGGATGGGCAGACTAACCCCTTTGAAAAAGGATGCGGTTAAAATCTGCCCACCACGTTCTCCGTCTAGTGCAAGACGAGGTATCCGTATGTCTAGGCGTTCCAAGACTCCGGGGTGTCTCAACCCCGACATGTGACTCGCTGCGCTTTTATCGCGCACACAAGGCGTTTCCACGCCCTACCTTGCTGCCTTTCGGCGACTCGTCACGACAGTCAGGGCCGTCCTGCGGTCAGTGAACAGGCCGAAGACGTGCCATTCATGGTCTGAATCGTTCTGGAAAACGTACATCTATTCTCAAAAATTAACGCGCAAGCGTTCTCATTTTGAACAAGGCGAGACCCTTCGGGATACTAAAATGGTGAGTAGTTGGAAGTCGTTAGCCTAGAGTTTTCTTTTGATGGTTTCTTCTGGGAAATGACGGCTCCCAACACTCCGCCAAATGGTGTGCAGACTTAGGATGGTAGGACGAAAGCCACCTCTTGGACTGGGGTGGCTTTCGTTCGTCCTCTCAAAATATGCATGCATGCCGTCTCCTATTCGTTCATACGACAACTTGTCTATGCGATAGGATAAGGGTGTCCACGTCCCTGGAGACTAAAACCTGTTCGGTCTCTTCCTTCAGGGCGTCGATACCCTTTTTTGTGTTATGTGCATTGTCGTTAGATGTTCTCGTCACATCGGTCAGTAACACGTCTTGTTCAGCTCCCGGACGCTGCGTCCTTCGATCCGAATTCAAAGAATTCTCTATCTGGATATGTATGCGTTCATTTCGAAAGTCATAGGTCAACATGTTAGGTATGTAGAAGAAGGACGCCTTGGACGGGAGAGGAACAAAGAAGCCAGGGACCGCCCCGAAACGGTTCCTGGACTCCTTTTTAGATTTTCTTTGGCAAAGCTTGCCACCCACGCCCTCGTGGTTTCATATATAATCAAACATGTACGGGTTATCCCTACTTCCCGTGCGACAAGAAGCCTTTCCGACGACCGATCGGGAGGCTCTTTTTTATGTTTGATGGGGCGTTGATTCATTTCTGGTGTCCCCGCCAGGGAAGATGCCTTATACTAGGGAGGGCTGGGCGCGATCGATCAGATCGTGAAGGACACATGGGTCACTCCCGGTGGAACGCTCCTTCAAAGCGTTCCACGGCACACCCTCTATCCTCGACGAAGGAAGATCGGTCCCCCCAGCCATCTGGGACAGGCCTCCCACGGGAGGGTCCCGACACACCATACGAAGGACCGACAGGGCGGACACACCAGACAAGCGCTTACATCCCCTGCCGGTCCTTTTGTGCTGTCCATAGAGTCAAGGACTCGAAAAAAAGAGACCTGAACGCGCAGCTCTCCGGCGTTGACGCCTCCGACCCGCTTATCGGGGCACTTGCGGGACGACTCGCCAGACTGCGCTAGGCTCGCATCCCTCGTGCCACACGCGAGAAAGCCTCTTCTCCTGCCCCATCGTTGGCGTAGCATCATTATTTCACATACCACAATCGAAGATCAGGATAAGCATCAGGACCGGGAAAAGAACACAGATCGCCCGATCCGATACTTCTTACGAGAGAAGCGCTCCTCACAGGCCATCAGCTCTTCTTAGAACTACAACTTCGGGGACATAACGGCCCTCCAGTTGGCCGAACGGCTGTTGGACCACCTCGTCGTTTAGATTTCCTCGTCTGCGATTCACACGTTGTCCGGTCCGCACGCCGTTGGAAAGGCCGCCTTCTCCGTCGGTACGAGTTCCGTGCTCATGACGATGCCGATCGACGGCACGACCGTTCGATCGAACAAACACGAGAATGAACAGTCGGCCTACGTGACACACGCCTTATTGGCGGTCTCACTTCTTCGTGACCATGTCGACCACCACGGGGACATCCCGAGACGGATCGACGCGACAATCACGCTCGGTACTGCCATCCCTGCGATGCTCTGGGCCAAGAACAAGGCGCACGCACGACAGCTCGAATAACAGTTGCTCGGAGACCACCTCGTCACAATCTGGTTGGGCGATGAAAGAGTACGTGTATCGTTAGAGTATCAAACCGTTAAAGTGACCTCTGAAGGCGTGATTGCTCTATACGCTCTAGATTCAGCGCTACACAAACAAGGTAACTTAATTGTTGATATCGGAGAAGGTACGACGGAGTATGCGTTTACCAACGAAGGGATACCGGTTCCCTCATTGACTTCTGGAAGTCGTAACGGTGTGGGTCACGCCCTTGAAGGCGCGACTGAATCTTATGCTCGCCTGCATCGAATGGAATACTCTCGCCATACTTATAAGGCTAAAATGAAATCGAAGAAGGACTATGCCCTAGAACTACGCAAATTGTTCGAAAACCATAAACGTGTCCAGGCTCAAGAAATTGCTGAACAGACTGAGCGCCAATTAACACTGATCGAGAGAGATGCTGAACACGAAGTCGACAACGTCATTTTGATTGGTGGAGGGGCCGTTGTGTTCCAGCAAGGACTAGAACAAGCCTTGCTACCAATAACAAGCAAATGGAACGTGACCCTTGTTAGCGGGCTCGAAGACAGTGTGACCTTAAACCTGAAGGGATTATATATTCTTGCAGAGCAACTTGAGGAGCAACGTGTCAAAGAGGGTGTTATCGTTGAGTGATAAAAAACGTAAAACCGCCCTATCCCTACGCCTTAGCTCTTTAAATGATGTGGAATATGGAGCGATTGATCACTTCCACAACAAGCACAAGGGGAGCGTCCGGGCCTATGCGCAGATAATTCTGCTTATTAACGAACTCGCCGGGGACTTGGACTTCTCTCAGCCTCTAGAAGTGGCAAAGTTCCTTCAGTCGCTCGACGGTCGTCCAGTCCATGAGTCGCTCTCAGCGAAAAAGAGAGCCGATGAAACTTCGACGACCAAAAACAACCACGAAAAACCACATTTAGATATCGACGCTCTTTAAAGGTAAACACCAAGTTCACCCGTCATCAAAAGGAGGAACCCGATATGTATCGCGCCCATTCTGAGAAACGACATGAACCGATCCAGTCGAAGACCACGTTGGACCAGCTGGTCCCGCAGGATCATCTCGTCCGGAGACTCGACCGTCACATCGACTTCTCGATCGTGCACCGGCTCTGCGCCCCGCTCTATTCGAACACCGGTACGCCCGGCATCGATCCGGAGATCATCATCAAGATCATCCTACTCGGACCCCTGTTCAACATCCGTTCCGTGCGCCAGACCGTGAGGGAGGTTCAGACGAACCTCGCCTATCGCGGGTTCCTCGGTCTCGGCATCGATGAGAAGGTTCCCGACCATTCGACGATCAGCCAGGCCTACCGCCGACGCTTCCAGGGGAACGACGTATTCCAACAAATCTTCGAGGACATCGTCCGACAGGCGGAATCTCACGGTCTCGTCTCCGGGCGCATCCTGATCACGGATTCCACGCACATCCGGGCGAACGCGAACAAGAAGAAATTCGACAAGGTCGAGGTCGAACGGCTCGTCGGTGCGATCGAGGACGAGCTTCTCACCCGCGTGAACGAGGAACGGGCCGAACGCCTCAAGCTCGTTGAACATAAAAAAGACGAACCAAATCGCCATATGCGATTTGGTTCGTCAACAGCCTGAGTCCAATACATAATATTGGACTGTTTTCTTATCAAAAATACTAACAAAAGAATATTAACAATATTATTAACGATAACGATTACGCAAAAAATGAATCCTCTGTCCCTGAACATGAGACGAGCCCCTTCTTTGACATCATTGTATGATGTCGAAGAAGGGGGAATGACAATGTCGAAGTTTAAATCGTGGACCGTCGAATATATGGACCCACATCTGAAACCGATTGATTTTGTAGTCTCTGTTTTGGTATGTATGCTCTATATCTCTTGTGTCTACTCAAGGAATGAAATTCTATCGGATCCACTCACGCTATCAGGCATTCTGACTGTGCATTAGATATACATCCAGTTACGAGTCGCATACAACAAAAAGAAAGGCAGACGTCTCGAGAGCAATTAATTTAAAGGAGGTGCTCGTCCTGTCTAAAACCAAATATTTTTCCTCACTCGTGAACTCGGCGGTCCTCATCGCATGCCTCCTCTTCTTTCAAAGGACAGACGTCAATAGTTACTCAAAGTCTTAGTTACCATGAGCGCCCTAATCCTCAGTGAGTGGGTGACGATGAGGCTCTTCAGGCGGTTCGAAACTGAACGCGTCGCCCAAGGCGTCGTCATCGCTTCCGTCCTGTTCTTTGTCTTCATTGGTTTCTACAACCTTAGGTTTTGACACTCCCACGGCTGTAACCGCAAGCTTACCCTTCGGGATGAGTTGGAGTGTCAATACGCCTTGTCTTCACAAATCTGACCTTACATATCCTCTGGATAAGGGTCAAAAATGCCACGATAGTACGGCTTCATCGCGCCGAACCCGTACACGGCCACGATAACGAACAGAATATAGAACCCAAGGATCGCCCAGGCCCCCCACATCCCTGCCGCATCACGTGAGCGATAGTAACAGGCCAGTAACGGCATTGCCACGAATAGCAGAGACGCCGGCTTGAACGTATCATAAAACGACCCAAGGACTAATTCCCCCGGGGGCCCCTCGTTGTCCTTCGAGTCGACACCGTACACGTAGTACGTCTCGCCATGCGTGTGGCGCTCACGGTCGAGTCGGATGTTGACGCCCCTTGAGTTCAAAAAGGGAACAGCGTTCCGACTGTTTTTGAAAGCCTCTATCCATCTTCTTTTGCCAGAAACGACAAAAAAGACCCGGATCGCCGTGAGGGGCCCGGGGAGAATCGGTTGCCTGACGGTCCGCGCATCCCTCTCCATCATGTGTCAAACAGAGAAAAACGATTGGATGATCGACGGTGCTTGCATGCGCTAGGTTTTCGGTGTCTTCTGATGCGCGGGCCGGCGGGCGGTTTGTTGTCAGGGATTTAGTATACGATATCGCAGGGCGATGAGGCCTCGAAAACAGAACGGGGCATCCCCTTTTTTTGAGACGGGAACGTTGACCGGTTGCGCCCCCGGGTGGTCGTGGTATCCCGGGTCGCACCTGATTAGTTTAACGCATCGGACGGAGGGACGGGAAACGGAATGCCGTTCAGAACCTCCGGTGTTTGAACATGAGGTCAGGTTGAAAGAGGATGAGGTTACATTTCATCTTTAAAACGTTCGTTTTCCAAGCAACATGAGCCGTCCGTGTGAAGTCCTTGTGAAAGAGCACCGACCGGATGAGAGGGGGATATGGTGAAGTGGCGCCCCCTGCCCGTCTCGATCGGGATCGACAGCTACTCGGATGGGATGATCCCGGTTCCCCATCTATCGCTCCGTGTCGGACATAGAATCGTCGGATGACATCACCTGACGGCGCTCATATCATGTCGATCCGACCCGGACCACCACCATCCTTCTTATCATCATAATGTAGATGCATGGATTTGAGTAGTGCAAAATCGTCCTTCGGACCATCCGAGAGGCCGGCTGACTTGGATGGTCCGAAGGACCGGAACAAAGGGCTGGCAGGTGATCGATTCCATGAAGTATATCATAGAATCGAAAGAATCTAATCTCGACAGAGAGGCGTATGAATGGATCTCGTACGAGAAGAGGAGATACCGTCGCTCCATCCAGCTAAAACATATTGCCTATAGTCCTGTGGTTTTGTTATTAATTTGTCCATGTTTTTTTCGAAATACTATAAATCAATTCATTAATATTCATTAAACATCATTGTTTATGTGTTACTTGGAAGCAAATCAAAAGATTCATTATTGATTTCACCAATGATTTCTTCTAGGATGTCTTCCATCGTCACCAGTCCGGCGGTCTTCCCGTCCGTTGTCGTGACGATTGCCATATGGGTACGGCTTTGTTGCATTTTGGTCAACACTTTTTGAATCGGTGTCGTCTCAGGGAAACTAGGCATGTCATGGACGAACGATTTCGGTTCCGGGGTGCGACCCGCTGCCATGCTCGTCAATAATTCTTTCGTATTCAAGAATCCGATCAGTTTGTCCTTATCCTTCCCATCAGTGATCGGATAACGAGTATGCTCATACTCATCGATGACTTTGAACAGCTCATCGCGTGATAGTTGACTATCGACTGTGATCATCTCTGTTTTTGGAATCATGATGTGCTTTACGATACGCTCATCAAACTCGAAAATGTTTTTCAGGTAGGTCAATTCGGTTTGATTGATTTCCCCACTCTTAAAGCTTTCTGTCATGATCAGCTTCAACTCTTCTTCTGAGTGGGCTTCTTCATGCCCCGACGGCTCTACGTTGAACAATTTTAGGAATAAGCGGGCTGATCCATTCAATACCCGAATGAACGGGCTAGAAATTTTACCGAACCAGTAGAGAGGCGGTGCGAGCAACAGGGTCATTCGTTCGGCATACTGGATCGCCAATGTTTTTGGTGCCAATTCACCGATGACCACGTGTAAGAACGTCACAATCCCTAGCGCGATGGCGTACGAAAGCGTCGTAGCCAATGCGTCAGGCATTGCAAAGTAGTCGAAGACCGGCCGCAGTATTTTCTCGACTGTCGGTTCACCGAGTGCACCAAGAATGAGTGCAGTGATGGTGATCCCTAACTGACAGGCTGACAAATAGTAGTCCAAATCATTGGCCACTTCTTTGGCACGTACTGCTTTTTTGTTTCCTTCTGAAATGAGTTGATCGATTCTAGACATCCGTACCTTCAAAATAGCAAACTCGGACCCGACGAAGAACGCAGTCGCTAAAATCATTAATGCGATCAATATTAAGTTAACTATTATTTGTCCATCCAATATAGTTCCCCTGGTTCAGGGGATTCACCTCCATGTAGTTGAGTCAATCGTTTTGAGTGCGGCGTTATTTCGCGTGCTGCTGGAACGTCACTTGCTTGATTTGTTGGTGGTCCATTTCTGAAACGGTCCATACCGTGTGTTCATCCGTTTTCAACGTATCGCCGACTTTTACTTCTCCAATACTCTTGTATTGGATCCAGCCACCCAACGTATCGATATCGTCGCCTTCTTCGAAGGTCAAGCCAAATCGATGTTCTAAGTCTTTGAGTAACACACGTCCGTTAATCAAATACTGATTTTCATGAATTTGAGTGATTTCCGCTTGTTCATCCGCGTCGAATTCATCGCGAATTTCGCCAACGATTTCTTCCATGATGTCTTCCAACGTAATGACTCCGGCTGTACCACCGTACTCATCCGTCACGATGGCGATATGGACACGCGCTTGCTGCATTTTCAGCAAAGCGTCCTGCAGACCGGTCATTTCAAAAACGGTCGGGACTTCAAGGATGAAATTCTCAATATTCCATGGGCGCTCAGCAACGATATAAGGAAGCATCTTTTTCGCACTGACAAAGCCAAGAATCCGGTCCTTGTCGCCGTCTTCCGTTACCGGATATCGCGTGTAATTGTTTTCATCCAGAACTTCAACGATTTCTTGAAGCGTCATATCTTTGTCAATCGTCACCAAATCGGTACGAGGCACCATGATGTCTTTGGCAGATCGCTCATCAAAGGTGAAAACGTTCTCCATGTATGAGAACTCGGTTTCGTTAAGTTCGCCATCTTCCTGACTTTGCGCCATGACAATTTTCAATTCTTCTTCCGAATACGCATGATTATGACCGGCCGGCTGTGCACCAAATAGTCGTAACAGGACCCGCGCAGCCCCGTTCAGTGCCCAGATGAATGGCTTTAAAATTTTTCCGAACCAATAGAGAGGCGGGGCAAGTAATAAAGACATCTTCTCGGCATATTCGATGGCGAGCGTTTTCGGAGCCATCTCCCCTAATACCACGTGCAGATAAGTGACAAGTATGAAGGCGATGGCATAAGATGATGCCGCAGCGACGGCATCCGACACGTTAAAGAAATCGAAAACCGGATACATCAAACGTTCCACTGCCGGCTTTCCGAGGGCTCCTAAACCAAGGGCCGTCACGGTGATCCCGAGCTGGCACGCCGAGAGATAGTAATCTAAGTCACTGGCCACTTTTTTTGCAGTGATTGCTTTTTGGTTTCCTTCAGCAATCAGCTGATCTAGACGCGACATACGTATTTTAACGACTGCAAACTCCGAACCGACGAAAAAGGCCGTTAAAGCTAGCAATACGACTAATAACACTAAATTTATGAATGTAATTATATCCACTTGTTCTCCCTATAACAGGGATTCACCTCCGGTAGTTACTATAGCAAGTCAAACAGAGAAACCGACACCTCCATCCGATTCTCCAGCGCCTTACTGATTTGAAGCTTTACATGGGTTGGCGCTTCTTCCAATCTCGCGATTTTTTGTTGTAGACTTTCAAACTCTTCAAAAACGGATTCGACCAATACTTCAGAACTTAGTTCCTCTTTCTTATTTAGCGTCTCTTTGATTTCAAGGATTTGTCGGCCTTTGTTTCTTTAGAAGTTGAATACGTTCAACCCTTTGTGCGGTAGAAAGAATATAGTCTATAATTGCTTTCTGAACGCTGGAGGAGACGATCCGATTCATCTGTTTCACCCCTGCCTTCAACTGGGATATCGTCGTCGAATGTCTTGAGTAAGACGATATCTCAGTTATAGGCTTTGTTGTCATTCTCTGCGTTCTCGAACCGGTTGCCGATGACGCTACAGTTCTGGAAGTGGTTCAAGTTGGCAGTTTGTTGTCAGGACTTTAGTATACGACATCGCCTAGCGATGGGGCGTCGAAAACGGAACGGAGCATCCTCTTTTTTGAGACATGGAAACGGGAAATGAAATGTCGTTCAGGACCTCCGTTTTTTTTTGAGCATGAAATCTCTGTTGAAAGAGAGCGTAGAGACATTTCGTGCTTCAAATGGTTGTAGCGCAAAGAAAAGCGACTTCCACAAAGTTAAACCTTCTTTGCTTCTGTTCGCTATCTGCCAGCGTGTCTTTTCTACTCTTTGGATACGCCAAAAGGAAAATGAGATGGGAAGAACGCTTTATGTTGATAGGGCCAACTCTTCCCCTTATCTTTCTTTCCCGAAGAAAAACGGAGTTTACGGAAACCTCCGGTTTCTTCGATGACATCGCTACCTCTCGTCTTCTTGATACTCCAATCGCACCTTGTTTAATAGGTTTTCGCTAGTTTCTTCTTAACTTGATATTATTAAACTTGTTTCAAAAAATAAAAGTAAATCAAATTAAGATATTTTAAATTCTAATGATTAGTTACCTGATTTCATCATTTTTCGGCAATCGTAATAGGGAACTATTCATTG
>NZ_LR733434.1:0-1865 GCF_902506255.1 Exiguobacterium sp. 8H
TTCTTGCACTGTCTAAACATCAAAGTTTCGAAGTCTTATCAGAAAATGAAGAAGTAAGGCTTATAGGCGTAAAGTTTTACATGGCTGAACCAGATAAAAAATTAGAATTTCAAGAAGACTTTAAAAATAAATTATTGAATTAAAGTTTTATTAATTAACTTGAAAAATAACACTCCTTTATTGTGAAACTTGAGAATCATGCATCGAATTAATTAAAGTTTGATTTGGAGTAACACCATTCTCCGGAATGGTGTATTTGTTTGATATCCATTTAGTAATTTCTAATCAATTCGAAATAGGTTACTTTAATACAATGTTCATGGTATTATTTAATGAAATCATCATTGTATTAAAGGGGGATATGTATGTATACGATTGACGAAGCATTTGAAATCTTATCAAAGAACAAGCTCACGACTCATAAGGAGACGGTCCGTAGCTGGGTACGAAAAGGCGTAATCCAGGCAGAACCGCTCGAGTCGCGTAAAAAAGGCTATCGGATCAGTGAAGAGGCGCTCGAACAGTTCATCAAAGAACGGATGCCGGAAGGATGGGAGCTGTATCCGGAGTCGGTGACAGGGGATTCGCGGGATGTCGTCAAGAATGAAGAAGAGGCCCCGTATCACGTCGAAGTCGATGTAGAAGCGATCAAAGAACGGACTCGCGAGGAGATGTGGTACGAGCTTCTCGGCAAATTCGTCTTCGAGGACTACTTCGTCCTAAAGAAATCAGAGGTCAAGGCTGCCGTCGAGCATATGCGCTATTCAAAAGAGTTCGGAGCCGAGGTATGGGAACGTTGCTCGAAGCACACGTGGGGATACGCGACACCGCGAGTCCCACACCTGCTTGACTACTTCATGTTCGAAGGGGAGCGTATTCCCTTCAACAAAGATTTCGTTGGAAGAGATGAACAGATCATCCACGCGTTGATCGAGAAAATTCGACTCGATAAAGTGAATCGAAAACGTTTATGAACATAAAAAGACATTCTCTTAAAATAGAGGATGTCTTTTTATACAATCATCATTGTTTTAATTTCCAAGTTAAAATCATTCCCCGACCATTCCGTCGTTGTCGTTAGCTCACATATTACAAAGTCATGCATGTCAATTGGCGCATTCAATACCTGTTCGAGGATTGGGGTGTGTCTGAAGACGGGGCATGGGAGAAGGAATGTTGATTAGGACTCATACGTGAGCTTCGAGCGCCACGCGATAAACACCATTCGATCGAATGATATTCCTTGACATTATTTTTTGACTTCTAAATTCTTAATTTCTTTAAGTGACAGTGTATGTTCATTTAATTTGTCCGTCTCAAATTTTATTAACTGATATTCAGGGTAAACTGTACTTCTTTTTAAATCTACTTTGGCGACAATCGCTCTTGCACCCTGAACACTCAAAACCACATAAGATTGATTGGTAGAGTTATCTTTCATCACGATATAAGTTGATTCGCTTTCTGCGATAGAATATCCGATATCAAAAACAGTGAATAAAATGAAAGCGACAAAGCATATTGCCAACAAAGACTCATATTTTTTCAATAATAAATATATCATCAGTGAAATGATTGCCAATAGAAAATAATGTGGATTATAACCCGATTGCATTCCTAAAAATGAAAAAATGACGGTAGCTAGAATTAGGATTAATTGCACGAAGTGATCATAAACTTTTACCTTGGCATATAGGGAGTTCTTTATGTTTTTTAGCTTTTGATTCTTTTTAATGAAACCTAGGTATATGGTAGATAATATTACAAGAATCATAATGAACACTAAAGATCCTGTAAGAGTGTTTGAGTTAATTTCAATAAAAGATCTAGGGATAGAATAGTAGTGGAATTTTCCCCATTGAAAT
>NZ_LR733437.1:0-1776 GCF_902506255.1 Exiguobacterium sp. 8H
GACGAAGACTGCTGATCCTGCATCCGGGACGGCACTGCGTGCAGGGCAGACGGTGAACTACACGATCACCTTGTCGAATGCGAACGGTACTGCTCCGGCACAGGTCGACCAGACTGATGCGCTCTCTGCTGTTCTGGATGACGCGACGATCACCACGCAGCCCACTGTGTCCTCCGGTACGCGCCTGACCGTCAGCGCTGTCTCATCCGGCAGCTTCCGGGTCTCCGGAATCATTCCCGCCGGCGGACAGACGGTAGTCACCTATGCGGTCCGCGTGAATAGCCCAGACACGGGCGATCACGTGCTGTCGAACTACGCGATCCCGACCGGCACGGCCACGCCGACGAGCTGCGCGACAACGAACACTGCCTGCACCACGCATCCGGTGGCGGACATTACCGTTACGAAAACCGCTGACCCCTCCGCGCCGTCGGCCTACCGGGTTGGACAGGTCGTGAGCTACTCGTTCAAGGCCACGAACACCGGTGCAACGACGCTTTCGAATGTGAACATCAACGAAACCGCCTTCACCGGTTCCGGGCAGATGAGCGCGGTCTCTCCGTCTTCCGTTGCATCGCTTGCTGCGGGCGCGTCCAGCACGTTCACCGCCTCGTACACACTGACGCAGGCTGACGTGGACCGCGGGACGACCTCGAACACGGCGACCGCGACCGGCACACCGCCCGGTGGTACGCCGTTGACGTCGACTCCGTCCACAGTGACGGTCCCCGCGAACGCTGCTCCGGCATTGACGGTGACGAAGTCTGCCAGTCCGTCGGCGGCTTCGGCGTACACGGTTGGTCAGGAAATCACGTACTCGTTCGTTGTCAACAACACCGGCAACGTGACCCTCTCGGACGTGTCGGTGAACGATTCGGGGTTCACCGGGTCGGGGCAGTTGGGCCCGGTTTCTCCGTCCTCGGTCGCGACGCTCGCGCCGGGAGGGTCGACAACCTTCACCGCGACGTACACGTTGACGCAGGCGGACGTTGACCGTGGGTCCACGTCGAACTCGGCGACCGCGACCGGTACCCCGCCAGGCGGCACACCGGTGGACTCGCCGCCGTCGACGGTGACGGTGCCGGCGAACCCGGCGCCGGCACTGACGGTGGACAAGACGGCGAACCGTCAGCAGATCACGAGTGCTGGACAGTCGATCACGTACTCGTTCAAGGCGACGAACACCGGGAACGTCACGCTGCGCGGAGTGACCGTCGATGACGCAGATTTTTCCGGTACCGGCACCCTCGGCGCGATCTCGCCAGCATCGGTTGCATCGCTTGCGCCGGGAGCGTCGCGAACGTTCACTGCGACGTACACGACAACCCAGGCGGATGTCGACTCCGGTGCGCTGACGAACACGGCCACCGCTTCGGGAACTCCGCCCACTGGTGATCCGGTGACGTCGGGTCCGTCCTCAGTGAGGATCCCGGCGTCGGCAAATCCGTCGCTGTCGGTTGTGAAGTCGGCGAGCCCGTCGGGGCAGAGTTCCTACACGGTCGGGCAGCGGATCACCTACTCGTTCGTGGCGACGAACACCGGCAACGTGACCATGTCGAATGTCACTGTCGATGACTCCGACTTCAACGGCTCTGGTCAGCTCGGCACGCTGACACCGGCCTCGGTTGCGTCCCTGGCACCGGGAGCATCGAGGACCTTCACCGCCACGTACACCCTGACCCAGGCTGACGTCGATCGGGGGTCAACGACGAACTCCGCCACTGCTACCGGTACGCCGCCGGGCAGCGGAACGCCGGTGCCATCGGACCCGTCCAC
>NZ_LR733436.1:0-7399 GCF_902506255.1 Exiguobacterium sp. 8H
TGTCCAGCAATGCTTGTGCCCCTTTCGGCATCCCCGCCATGTCGTCCGCCACCGCGCCCTGTTTCCGCGACGTGCGCTTCCGTCCCGTCCCTGACTTCTTGCCGAAGACGAACTCGAGCTTGTAGAGGCCCGCGTCCCCGCTCTTCTTGTACGTGAGCGCCGCCTCGAACGGGCGTTTCTGTTTGGACGTCATCTTGAACGGCCCGACCGTCCCGCCCGCGAGGAGCGTCTTCGCGTGGGACGGGGTGAGCGTCTTGCCGGCGATCTGTTTCCACAGGACGACGAGGCAGGATTCGTTCTCGCATGAATAGGAGTTCTTCCGTTCGACGACGTCCCCGCCACATTCCGGGCAGGTGCCGACGACCCGGTCCCGGTCCGCCGTCTCCTGGAGCCGTCGTGTCGTCTCGGTCCCTTCCTGTGTCTTGACCGTCGTCACGAGGTGACGGACGAACGCCTCCACCTTCTTCACGAACGCCTTCGCGTCGACCTCGCCCTTCGCGACGAGGCCGAGGGCGGACTCCCATTTGGCCGTCATCTCCGGGCTCGTCAGGAGATGGAGCCCGGACGACCGGGCGAGCTGGATCACCGCCCGGCCCTTGTCCGTGACGCAGAGCTTCTTCCCGTCGGGACGGATGTAGCCGACCTTCTTCAGACGCTCGATCGTCGCGGCCCGGGTCGCCTCCGTCCCGATTTCGAGCCCTTTGGCCGACTCGCGCGCCTCCTCGTCCTCGATGTGGCGCCCGGCCTGTTTCATCGCCTGGATGAGCGTCCCTTCGGTATAGGGGACGGGCGGGCGGGTCACTCGCTCCTTCGTCGTGGCCACGACGACCGTCGCCGGTCCCGGCACGATCTGCATGCCTGGGGGCAGGGTGGCGTCCTCCTTGTCCTTATCCGTCTCGTCCTCCTCCCCACGGAAGAGCACCGTCCATCCCGGGTCGACGACCTGGGCGAAACGGGCGCGGAACGGCTCGCCCCCGGCCTCGATGTCGACCGTGACCCGTTCCTTCGTCTCGACCGGCAGGCAGTGCGCGATCAGGCGACGCTCGACGAGCGTCAGCACGTTCCGTTCCTTCTCGCCGAGACCATCCGGCCAGGGTTTCCCGGTCGGCAGGAGCGCGTGGTGGTCCTCGACCTTCGACGCGTCGACGAACCGTTTGGAGCCGAGGGCGCGCTCGACGTCGACCTGCCCGGCCACCGGATGGCGACCGACGACCTTCGGCACGAGGGCGCGGATCATCCCCGCCTCGTCCTCCGTGACATGGTTCGCGCTCGTCCGCGGATACGTCAGCAATTTATGCGTCTCATAGAGCGCCTGCGCCGTCTTCAGCGTCTCGTCCGCCGAGTACCCATACAGACGGTTCGCCTCGGTCTGGAGCGTCGACAGCGAGTGCAGGAGGGGCACCTGACGGCGTGCCGTGTCCCGTCTTGGGTCAAGGGTGACGGTCGCCCCGTGCGCCTGTCCGCTGATCCGCCCCGCCTCCTCTTTCGTGAGGCGCCCGGTCGGGTGCTCGCCCGACCAGGTCGCCTCGAAACGGTTCCCCTGTTGGTCGAGCGTGAGCGTCGGCACGTGATACGTCTCCGGGCGGAACGCCTGGATCGCGACGTCGCGGTCGTGGACCATCGCGAGGACGGGCGTCTGGACGCGCCCGATCGAGTAGACGACGCCGTGCCCGCCGTGGCGTGTCGTGAACGCCCGGGTCGCGTTCAGCCCGACGAGCCAGTCCGCTTCCGAACGGGCCCGCGCGGCGGCGTAGAGTGCCTCATAGTCCCGACCGTCCCGCAGGTCGGCCCACGCCTTCTTGAGCCCCTCCTCGGTCAGGGACGGCGTCCAGAGGCGCCGGATCGGCAACGTGAGACCGAGGTGGTCGTAGATGAACCGGAAGATCGCCTCCCCCTCCCGTCCGCTGTCACAGGCGTTGACGATGGCGTCGCACCCTTTCGCGGCCTGTCTGATCTTCTTGAGCTGGTCCTTCGTCTTCTCGACCGGCTTGAGCCGGAACGGGTCGGGCACCATCGGGAGCGTGTCCGCGTCCCAGCGCGCCCATTCCGGGTGATAGTCTTCCGGTTCCGCGAGCGTGACGAGGTGGCCGATCGCCCACGTGATGCGGGCGTCGGGATGGTCGAGGTACCCGTCGGCGCGCTTGGCGCCCGGGAACAACGTCTCGGCGATCGCACGGCCGACGGCCGGCTTCTCTGCGAGTATCAATAGTTTGGCCATAGGAAAAGCCCTCCCGCATGTCGGCGGAAGGGCCACACCCCCTTCTTCGTTTGGATTGGTCTACATCGGTCAATTGGTCAAGAGGTTCGTTCTGGTCATTCGTGCTCGTCTTCGTCTGGATGCGGGAGGACGTGGAGCCCGACGCGCGCCTTTCGTTCTTCTAACCACTTCGCCCGCGCTTCTTCGGGACGGATCGGGCGGATCGGGCGGACGCTGAAGCGCACGATATAGTCCGTCCCGTCGAGGTCGATGTCGGTGTACTCGACGATCTTGTAGCTCCGTCCCTTGAAGTCGACCACGTTGCCGGGACGATAGTGTTCGAGTGGCCGATCCTTTCGCGACCACGGGTCGGTGCGTTCGAGCAGCCGGTTCCCTTTCACCCTGGCCCCGAGCTCGAACAGACCCCTGTCGGTCGGGAAGACCGGGAACATATGGGATTTCGGGACGGGGACGTCCAGGTGTTGGACGGTATACTGCACGATGACCCGGCTGGGTCGGTAGTCGAACCAGATCTGTTCGATGCCGAGGACGAGGGCCGGGGTGCCGTCGACATGGAGGACGTCGCCGATCCGGTGCGGGCGCCGGAAGCAAGGATACGTCCCCTCGATGGATGCGAACATGATACGATCACCTCACTTCCTTGGCCGACGCGTCGACGAGTGTCGCCCGCACGATGTGCCGGTTCTCGGCCGTCTCGATCGGGGTGCACGTGATGAGCGTGAGCGACGGGGTCTCGGTCGGTTCGAGCACGCTCACATCCTCCGGTTTGACGACCCACTCCTCCTCGACGACATACCGGTAGGTCGCCCCGTCCGCCGGGTCGGTGATCGTCACCACATCCCCCGGCTCGACGTCCGGGAGACGGTTGAACAGGCGTCCGGGGACGAAGCTCCGGTGTCCCGCGATGGCGAGGTTCCCTTCGCCCGGACGCATCGTCGGCGCCACCTTTGTCAGGGCGACGTCGAGGTTTTCCGCCGTCGTCGTCTCAAGGACAGGGCCCGAGAGCCCGATCGACGGGATGTCGAGCCGGATCGCGCCTTCGAGCTTCGCCCGTTGTTTCGGGTTGAGCGACGGGACGCGCTCCTCCGACGACTCGAGCGCCTGCATCGCGAGCGCGAGCTCGTCGATCTCCGCGCCCTGGGTCGCATGGTGGTAGCTCGGGTACAGGTACAGCCCGACCCCGCTGGCCAACAGGACGAGCGCGATCAGCCAGCGCATGACCTTCACTGTGTCGCCCCCTCTCCTCCGGGTGCCTCGACGTGCCGTCTGCCCTTCCGATAGGCCGCGTCCATCTGTTTGGCTTCGAGTTCTTCTTTGCGTAGTTCGCGGGCGACATTGCTTAGGATCGGTTTGGAGAGACGATAGAGACGCTGACAGTTTTTCTCATCATAGGCGAACGGGCTCTTGAAGGATTTTGGCGATCCGAGCGAGACGAAATGGTCTTGGACATGATCGGCGAACACGCCCATCATCTCGACATACCCGTCGAACGTCTTCATCAGGACGGCCAGATCGTTCTCGATGGACCGTTGGGCCCGAAGGGTCGCCTTCTGTTCACTCGTCTGTTGTCTCAGGATATTGTTCTCCTGTTCCATCCGCGTCTTAGCGATCTGCTGTTCCAAACATTCCTCCCTTAAATACTGGATGACATCATCCATGGAGGCGAAGTTGTTCTCTTCTTTGATTTCCAGCAACATATCATACGTGTCTTCTTTGACTTTTACGGTACGCAAGCTCATTTTTCCCCACTCCTTTTTGAATGTTCAGACCTATTTCTTCATCGTTTCAGGAATATGATTTGTTCTCAACTTTTCTTTCCCTGTGATTTTTTTCTTCTGGAAGAGAAACGGACCTGACTTGTACGTTTTTTGAGAAAAGTTGGCTCATAGATGAACGAAGCTGATTCACCCGTCCTATCCCGAGGATGCTTCGTACCAATCATCCTCGTTTCGATTTTTTTACCGATGGTCTCCACTGCTTCGTGCAAATTCTTCAGCTCGTGGGACACATTCTGTTGTTTGACATAGGCCCGATGCAGTGCATCATTTTCCTGTTGCAGTTGTTGGAGCCGCGACTTGACGTTTTCAATGACCGCATATTCATGGTGAAAATGTCGGATGACATCATCCATGGAAGCAAAACTGTTCTTTTCTTTCATCCTCATCAACATCTCGTAAGTATCTTCTTTGATTTTTATGGAACGTAGGTTCATTTCCAACACTCTCCTTATGATGTTTTCTATCGTTCGTTGCCTTTGATTCATCGGTCAAGTTCATCACGTTCTCGTGCCATCGCCCTTGCACGAAGCTGGCGGTACTCCTGTTCATGACGACGTTCCTCCTCGCGCACGGTGCGGTCGAGCTGGTCGAGCAGTCGCCCGTCGGAGATTGGGAGGGCCCGCGCCGCAGGCGCGAGGGCCGTGATCGACTGACGGCGGGGGGTCTCTGGTTTTACCGGGGCGCCACGCCCCGGCTTCCCGTTCGTCCCCCGTCTCTTGTCCTTCCGGGGGACGGACGGGACCGCTGACTTGCCTGTTTTCCGCGTGTCGGGTGTCGATTTCCCTTTCGGTTGTCCCTCCGACGGCGTCCCCTTTTCCCGTCCCATGGTCGGGAGGGCGAGGTCTTCGGTCACATCAGGTCTCGCCTTCGCCTGAGTGAGGAGCGTGTTCCCGAGGCGCTGGTACAGGTCGGCCCGCCGGTTGTCGGCGTACTGTCGTTCGAAGCGTGGCGAGCCCCCGTAGGCACGGACGTGGACGCGCTGTTCGCGCTCCCAGCCCGCCTTGAGGTCGGTCCATTCGGTCGCTTTGTGCGTCTCGAGGTAGTGCGTGCTCGCCCGGTCGATCAGCTCCCGCAGTTCGGGATGATGTTCCTTGATCTTCTTGTAGTTCTGTTCTTTCTTCTGTGCGGGGAGACGTCGCCGAATCTCGTCAAGATGTCGGTCGAGCGTCGGGTCGGACCACGCCAGCCGTTCGTCACGCAGCGGCTCGACGATCCGGTCACGGGTCAACGCCCTGAGGCGTTCGAGTTCCACGTCCCGGTCCGTCAGCCCGGACAGGAGACGGCTCTTCATCGTGTCGCGGACGGCGTCCTTGCGGAACGCCTCCTGTTCGGTCAACGGCTCCTGTTCACCGACGGTCGCGATGTGCACGTGGATGTTGTCGGTGTTGCGATGGATCGACCCGACCCACAGGAGGTCGTCCCGGTCCATCTTCTTGCCCATGCCGTCCATCATGTCACGGACGGCGTCACGCAGGCGTCCCTCGTCGAGCCGGTCGGTCCTCGCGTCGTACAACTTCTGTTCCTCGAGCCACCGGTTGTCGAACGAGACGACGTCCTTCAGGAGATGCCCGTCGCGTTCGATCGAGTCGTCGAACCGGGCGATCAGGTCTGCCCGTTCCGTCTCGCTGATCGTGTCCCGTTCGCCCGTGAAGACGCCGAGCGAGCGCGTCTTCTGTTCGTCTTCCATATAGGTCGTATACCGTTCGATGGTGGGGTCGATGCGATCCTCCGTGTCGGTGAGTTCCATCTCGTCGAATCGGTTCATGTATGCATAGTAGGAGGCGACGGACCCGATCTCGCGCGTCTTCGTCGGTCTGTCATACTGACACTTCAGGACGATACCGGGCGTGCCGGACATGTCAGCGCACGTCCTTTCGGGTCGTCATCTTCCGCGTCATCCATTCCTGTTTCCAGCGTCTGATTTTGGCATCGATTGAGCGTCTCAGTTCGTGGAACAGACGGATGCGCGACCGGTCGCCATTGCCTTCGAGACGGAGCCTCGCGAAGGCCGCCGACTGGATCGCCATGACGTGGAGCGCCTCCTGTTCCGAGTCACAGCCGTACCGCTCACAGATGCGTTCGAGCTCGATCTGTGCCTCCGGTTCGAGCCGGAAGACGACCGCGCGGATCGCACGTGGGCGGTAGGCATACAGTTCGGATGTCGTCGTTTTGTGCATCGTTCACCCCTCCTCCCGGTCACGTTTTCGGGTGACGGGCAGACGCTCATCGAGTCGTCGGGCGACCTCGACGAGGACGTCCTCGACGCCCTCGATCCGGTCCGCGAGGTTCAAGAACTCGACCGACCGCACGACCTGCCAGTCGACCGATCGCTGACGGATGTCCCCGTCCGCATAGGCCTCGAGGATGTACACCATCAACTCGTTCCGGCTCCATCCGACCTGATCCGCTCGCGTGTCCAACAACTCGACGGCCGGTTTGCTCAACCCACGTACCAGTACATCCATCTTCTCTGTCGACCGCTTCGGTGGTCGCACACGTCCGCCCGTTGTTTTTTTCGTTTCCATCATCTCGTTCCTCCTCCAAATCCATTCGTTTTCTCGGTTTCCCGGATCACGTCCGCCCGTTTCCAGGCAGACGTTTATTGTTCAGTTTGATGTTCATCAAGTCGCCTCTCAGATGACAGGGAGAACGTTTGTACACCAGCCACTTGGATGCAAGGGAGAGGGTGACTAGAGCATAACTGTAATTTGATATCACATGTGTATCAAATTGGCCCAAATCGCGGTAGTACCGCGATTTCAGAACGATATCAAAAAAACGTGATTTTTCTCCTATTTTTCTCCCTCTTTTTTCATCTTTTCTCTTTTGTTCTCCCTGTTTTTCTCCTTTGTTCTCCCTCCTTTTTTACAGCTCCCCTGTCATCCACTCGCCGTTTTTTGGTCGGCGAATCTCTTGTTTTTCTGTTCCCAATGACGCGATTGACACACAAGCTACTTGAGTGCCAATCTGTCGATTTCATGTCGCGACTTGCGCGATGTACGATCCGTTTTCGTCACGTTTCGGTGACGAAGATGGTCGTGTTTTTGTCGATCGGGCGATCAGTTCGCGAGCGATTCGAGGCGTTCACGCGTCACGTCGCGTGCCTCCTCGTGCTCCTCGATCTGGAGCTCGTTCGTCGTCATCCGCGTCGTGTTCTGTGTGATCTTGCTGTCGATCTCGCGCAGTTCCTCGTCCGACTTGTTCGCCCGTTGGGCGTCGAGCTGGGCGTTCCGTTTCACGAGTTCTTCGTTCTCATACAGGAGGTTCACGATCGCTTCCTCGTACGATTCGACACGCCATTCGAGCTCCGCCACGAGGCGGTCGTGCGTCCGTTCCCGGAACGCGTCCGCGTCCGCGTCGAGCGCGTCGACACGTTTCACGACGCCGTCCGACGTGAACAGTC
>NZ_LR733429.1:2057500-2107500 GCF_902506255.1 Exiguobacterium sp. 8H
GCCTTTCCCCTTGAGCAATGTGACGATTTCTTGTTGTAACTGAAGCTGTTCCCCGCTCCCTGTTTGTCCGAGTGCCACTTTTACACTGACATAGTCTTCTTTGATTCGAATGTCTTTTACCCCTGCTGTATCTCCAAGCGTTCGGTTGATCGTCGGATCAACAAGCCCCGCCAATTCCTCGCGTACTTGCTCTACTGTAAGCATATTGCTTCCCCCTTCTAACTGTTTCGATATCAGTATATCAAAAAAAGCGTTTTCTTGACGGGTTCGGAATCGACTATTTCAAACAAAAAACTCTCCACCCGAAAGGATGGAGAGTTCGAACCACATCGCGAAGATTAACGCTTCGAGAATTGTGGTGCGCGACGTGCTGCTTTAAGACCGTATTTTTTACGTTCTTTCATACGAGCGTCACGAGTTAAGAAGCCTTTTTCTTTGAGGCTTGGACGGAATTCTGGGTCCGCTTGAAGAAGCGCACGTGATACGCCGTGGCGAATTGCTCCAGCTTGTCCAGTGTATCCACCACCGTTAACGTTAACGATTACATCGTATTTACCTTCTGTTTCAGTCAATACGAGTGGTGATTTAGCCATCATGATCAAAGTCTCATGACCGAAGTATTCTGAGATATCGCGGCCATTTACAACAACTTTACCGTCACCTGCAACGAGGTGAACGCGAGCCACCGAGTGTTTGCGGCGGCCTGTTCCGTAGTAACGTACATCTGCCATCGTTTAGTTCCTCCCTGTGTCTCGATTAACCGCGAAGTTCGTAAACTTCTGGTTTTTGTGCTTCGTGCTTGTGTTCAGCTCCAGCGTAAACGTGGAGTTTGTTGAATTGTTGACGACCGAGTGATCCTTTTGGAAGCATCCCTTTGATCGCGAGTTCAAGCATACGCTCTGGACGTTTTGCGAGAAGCTCTTTTGCAGTTTGTGATTTCAAACCGCCTGGATGACCTGAATGACGGTAGTAGATCTTGTCATTCAATTTGTTACCAGTCAATTTGATTTTCTCAGCGTTGATGATGATGACGTGGTCTCCGCAATCAACGTGTGGTGTGAAAGTCGGCTTGTGCTTACCGCGAAGAAGTGAAGCTACTTCACTAGTCAAACGACCAAGTGTTTTGCCTTCTGCGTCGATAAGGAGCCATTTGCGTTCTACTTCAGATGCTTTAGCCATGAATGTTGTGCGCATGTGGAATACCTCCTAGAAATGTCTGTTCACTTAATTTTTTGATGCTTTATCATAATCCTAGTTTACGGGGCTAAGATTGTGGTTCATCTCTAAATTTGAAAATGAAATGCCAATGAATATAATACGATTTTATAAGGGGAATGTCAATCTACTTTTTCATAATTCACATTCCACAAATACAAACCGTGTGGGGGGGCGGTAATCCCCGCTACGCGGCGGTCCTTCGCCTCTAGCATTTGTGTGAGATCTGAGGGCTGATACTTGCCTCTCCCTACCTCGATGACCGTCCCTACCATGATGCGGACTTGGTTGTATAGAAAACCTGATCCAACGAAACGGAATATGATCTCGTCTCCCATCTCGAGCACTTCTGCTTCATAGATGGTACGGACCCGATCTTCGACTTCTGCCTTTGTCACAGAGAACGACGTAAAGTCGTGGGTCCCAATCAACCGCTCCATCGCTTGACGCATCGCCTCAAGGCTCAGCTTATACGTCACGGTCGCAGCATAGTGCCGACGAAACGGATCCTCGGTCTGACGGATATGATAGCGATACTCTTTTCGCTTCGCACCGTAACGTGCGTGGAACGTATCGTCTATTTCTTCCGCCTGTTTAACGAGGATATCGTCTGGTAGCATGGCGTTTAACGCTTTGACGAAGCGCTCAGCGGGCATCTCTAATGACGTGTCAAAGTGAATCACCTGTCCTAAAGCATGGACGCGAGCGTCTGTACGACCTGAGGCGACGATTTTTACCGGATACCGATGCATACGTGCCAAGACAGATTCAATCTCCGCTTGAATGGTATTGCCATTCGGCTGCACTTGATATCCCGCATAATGTGTCCCATCATAGGCGACAATCAGTTTAATTCGTCTCATCCAATCCCTCTCAATCCAAACAAAATGAGCGTCAACGCGATAAAGATGAGTAATACGGCTGTGTCACGCATTTGCCATTCCATTTCACGCAACCTCGTCCGCCCTTCTCCTCCTCGGTAACCACGGGCTTCCATAGCCGTAGCGAGGTCCTCAGCACGCTTAAACGCAGAAATGAACAATGGAATCAAAAGAGGGATAACCCCTTTTAGACGGGATTTCCAAGGTCCACTCATCAAATCGACCCCACGCGCCTGCTGAGCTTTCATAATCCGGTCCGTCTCATCCGCAAGCGTCGGTAGGAAACGGAGTGAAATGGAAAGCATCAACGCAATTTCGTGGGCCGGCACACGAATCCGTTCGAATGGCCGTAGCCCCGCTTCAATCGAATCGGTCAATTCCATCGGTGTCGTCGTCAACGTCACGAGTGTCGTCAACATGACGAGATAAAAGAAGCGAAGCGAGACAATCAGCCCCATTCGAATTCCTTCCGAATAAATCGCAATCGGTCCTAATTCGAATAGAAGTGTGCCGTCTCGATTGAATAACAGTTGTAAGATCAACGTGAAGACGATCAAAAATAAGATCATGCGAAGACCATTCCATAAATAGCGCCACGATAACTGTGACAGTTTGACCGCAAACAACGTGAACGCGAGTAAAAATAAATTCGTCCATAAGTTGTCAGCTAAAAAAACAACTGGGATGAATCCTAAAATGAAGAGCGTCTTGGCACGCGCATCAAGGGAATGAAGCCATGAATGTCCGGGTATATATTGACCGATAATCATGTCGCTCCCCCTTTCAGCCGTTCCGCCACCCAATCCGCCAGCTCGCCCTCGGTTCGTACGAGCGGGACGGACGTTTCTCCAAGAACCGGTGCCATGTCACGAGCGAATCGTAAGACGTGCGGGATGTCGAGCTGGAGACGTCGCACCAGTACCTCGTCTTGGAACAATTCAAACGGGTCCCCATCAAACGCCACCTGGCCACGCTCCATCACGATGACGCGCTCCGCATAGGCGAGTACATCATCCATGTCATGCGAGACAAGGATCAACGTAAGGTTCAACTCTTCTCGCAAACGTTTGAATAAGGCGAGCATGTCTCGTCTCCCAATTGGGTCGAGACCCGCTGTCGGTTCATCGACAATGAGAACATCAGGCCGGCTCGCTAAAACACCTGCAATCGCGACACGGCGCATTTGCCCTCCTGAAAGATCAAACGGCGAACGGTCCCATAACGTTTCATCCAAGCCGACGAGACGAAGGGCCTCGTGGGCTCGCTCTTTCGCTTCGGCATCTGTCGCGCCAAAGTTGCGCGGACCGAACATGACGTCGCGTTCGACCGTCTCTTCAAACAATTGGTGCTCTGGATATTGAAAGACGAGCCCAACGCGACGCCGAAGCGGCAAAAGATTCTGTTTCTTGTCACGGCGCGTCCGAATCGGGGTGACAATGATATCATCGATCACCACACGTCCGTCAGTCGGGCGCAATAAGCCGTTCATATGTTGAACGAGTGTCGATTTCCCTGAGCCAGTATGCCCAAGAAACGCAACAAGCGCTCCCGATGGAATGGTTACATTCACATCGCGCAGCGCGGTTCGTTCAAACGGAGTATTCATTTGGTATTGATATGTTACTTCTTCAATGCGTATCGGCATAGATGGTTCACCAACTCCGAATGTTGTAGCATCAGACGATCGAGTGGAATGCCACGTGCCTTCAGTTCGAGTTGCATCCGAACGATAAACGGGACATCTAGTTGAATGTCACGAAGCGTATCTGGATGTTGAAACACGTCTTCAGGTGTGCCGGTCATCGCAATCTTGCCTTTCGACAATGCAATGATACGGTCAGCAAACAACACTTCGTCGAGCTCGTGTGTAATGGCGACAACGGTCATCCCTTCCGAGACGAGCTGTCGTACCGTTTGTAATACCTCTTGTCGCCCAATCGGGTCGAGCATGGAGGTCGCTTCATCGAGCACGAGGACACGCGGGCGCATTGCGAGAGCCGCAGCTATCGCAACGCGCTGCTTTTGTCCACCGGATAACTGATGCGGTTCACGGTCCGCTAGTTCCGATAATCCAACGCGCGCTAGACTGTCATCAATTCGACGAACCATTTCTTGACGTGGAAGTCCCATGTTTTCGAGAGAAAATGCCACATCATCGCGCACGGTCGCCCCGACAAATTGATTGTCGGGATTTTGAAAGACGACCCCGATTCGCGTTCGAACGTCCCACACGTCTGCGGCGTTCGACGGATCGAGTGTCTCGACGCGAACTTCCCCCTGTTCAGGAATGAGAAGTCCGTTCCACAACTTCGTCAGTGTCGACTTGCCAGAACCATTATGGCCGACAATCGCAAGCCATTCCCCTTTATATACATCGAGCGATAGGCCGTTAAGCGCCGGCTCAGACTGTCCAGGGTAATGAAATACGACATCCCGTACCATAATTTGTGATTCCATGGGTCGACTCCTTTCTGATGTGGAAACAGGGCAATACGTCACCGCATGCCCTGTTGACTGCCTAATGAATTAGACGAGTTCGATGATTACAACTTCTGCACCATCACCGCGGCGTGGGCCGACTTTCATGATGCGCGTGTATCCACCTTGACGTTCAGCGTAGCGTGGTGCCACGTCTTCGAACAATTTTTGGATTGCGTCTTTTTCTCCAGCGTTCTCCTTGCGAACGAATGAAGCTACTTGACGACGGGCATGAAGATCGCCACGTTTCCCAAGAGTGATCAATTTTTCAACGACTGGGCGAAGTTCTTTCGCTTTTTGTTCAGTTGTTTGAATGCGCTCGTTGATGATTAGGTCAGTTGCAAGATCACGCAAAAGCGCCTTGCGTTGCGAGCTTGTACGGCCAAGTTTCGAATAAGCCATTACATTTCCCTCCTTCGGTTGAACTTAGTCTTCTTTACGCAAGCCCAAACCGAGTTCGTCCAACTTGTGTTGAACTTCTTCGAGTGATTTACGTCCGAGGTTACGAACTTTCATCATCTCTTCCTCTGATTTGTTTGCGAGTTCTTGAACAGTGTTGATGCCAGCGCGCTTCAAGCAGTTGTACGAACGAACTGAGAGATCGAGTTCTTCAATCGTCATTTCGAGTACTTTTTCTTTTTGGTCTTCTTCTTTCTCGACCATAATTTCTGCGTTGAGAGCCTCATCTGTTAAACCAACGAAGATGTTCAAGTGTTCAGTCAAAATTTTAGCCCCTAATGATACAGCTTCTTCCGGACGAATTGAACCATCTGTCCACACGTCTAACAAAAGCTTATCGAAGCTAGCGTCTTGACCGACACGTGTTTTATCTACTTCGTAGTTCACGCGTTGAATCGGTGTATAGATCGAATCGATTGGAATGACCCCAATCGGCATATCATCACGTTTGTTATCTTCTGCCTGGACGTAACCACGACCACGGCGAGCAGTCAAACGCATGCGAAGCGTCGCATTGTCAGCGAGAGTCGCGATGTGGAGCTCAGGATTCAAGATTTCAACGTCGCTATCATGGGTAATGTCTGCCGCAGTGACAGCACCGGCACTTGAAACGTTAATCTCAAGCGTTTTCTCTTCTTCCGAGTACACTTTGAGTGCCAACTTCTTGAGGTTGAGTACGATTTGAGTGACGTCTTCGACAACACCGTCAATCGTAGAGAACTCGTGAAGCACGCCATCGATTTGAACCGCTGTTACCGCTGCACCTGGGAGCGATGACAATAGAATTCGACGTAGTGAGTTACCGAGAGTAGTGCCATATCCACGTTCAAGCGGTTCTACTACGAATTTACCAAACGTAGCGTCCTCGCTGATTTCGACCGTTTCGATCTTTGGTTTTTCAATCTCGATCATCTGAACCCCTCCTTGAGTATATCCTGCCGTGCAGTTTGAGCTGCTAAAGTATAAGCTGTCGTGCTAGGTAAACCCCTCACACGCTCAAGCGATTATACGCGGCGACGTTTTGGAGGGCGGCAACCGTTGTGCGGAACTGGAGTTACGTCACGGATTGCAGTAACTTCGAGACCAGTAGCTTGGAGCGCACGGATAGCCGCTTCACGTCCAGCACCAGGACCTTTAACGTTAACTTCTACTGTACGCATACCGTTGTCCATTGCAACTTTCGCTGCAGTTTCAGCAGCCATTTGCGCTGCGAACGGAGTCGATTTACGTGATCCTTTAAATCCAAGGTTACCAGAAGTAGCCCATGAGATCGCGTTACCTTGCGTATCAGTGATTGTGATGATTGTGTTGTTGAATGTAGAACGGATGTGTACCACACCGACTTCAACATGTTTTTTAACTTTACGTTTAGAACGTACGTTTTGCTTACGTTTCGCCATTGTTCAATTCCCTCCTTTACTTCTTCTTGTTCGCTACTGTACGGCGTGGGCCTTTACGAGTACGCGAGTTGTTCTTCGTGTTTTGACCGCGAACAGGGAGACTACGGCGATGACGGATACCGCGGTATGCGCCGATCTCGATCAAACGTTTGATGTTAAGTGAAACTTCACGACGAAGGTCACCTTCAACTTTGATTCCGTCAATTGCTTCACGGATACGGTTGAGTTCATCTTCAGTAAGGTCGCGTGTGCGTGTCTCTTCAGATACGTTAGCAGCCTTCAAAATTTCTTGTGCTTTTGTTTTACCAATACCATAGATGTATGTGAGCGAAATAACGATACGTTTTTCGCGTGGAATATCTACACCAGCAATACGTGCCATGTGTGCACCTCCTCTGAAATTAACCTTGTTTTTGTTTGTGTTTCGGGTTTTCGCAAATTACCATTACTTTACCCTTACGGCGAATAACTTTACATTTTTCGCAAATCGGTTTTACCGACGGTCTTACTTTCATGAGTATACCCTCCTCCTGGAAAAATCGGAGTTACTTATAACGGTACGTAATCCGCCCGCGAGTCAAGTCGTATGGAGACAACTCAACAGTTACGCGGTCACCTGGAAGGATCCGAATGTAGTGCATCCGAATTTTCCCTGAGACGTGCGCGAGCACCGTGTGGCCGTTTTCTAACTCCACTTTAAACATTGCGTTCGGAAGTGGTTCGACAACAGTGCCTTCCACTTCAATGACATCTTGTTTCGCCATCATTTATTCCCCTTTCTATATGAAAATCTTTAGGAGCACAGACGATCTATTGCCATCTACTGTGAGAGAAGGATCCAGAACGGATCAGTATGAAACAATAGAGCCTCATTCACCGGAATCGAGTTTCGTTAAAATCTCGTATCCATCGTCTGTGATGGCGATGGTGTGCTCAAAGTGGGCGCACATGCTACCGTCCACGGTGACAACTGTCCAGTTATCAGCCAGTGTTCGAACATAGCGTTGACCAGCATTAACCATTGGTTCAATGGCTAACGTCATCCCAGTCTTCAGGCGCGGCCCTTTCCCCGGTGGACCATAGTGTGGAATTTGCGGTTCTTCGTGCAAATTTTGTCCAACACCATGACCGACGTATTCGCGGACGACAGAAAAGTCATGTGATTCAACATATGCTTGAATCGCATGCGAAATATCTGTCAATCGCCCTCCAGCCTTGGCGTGCTCCAATCCTTTATACAGACTTTCTTCGGTTACGTCAAGTAGCCGCTGTGTCTCTTCTGTGATTGTTCCCACTGGATAAGTCCAAGCGGAATCTCCATGGTATCCATTATAGTAGGCACCGATGTCGATTGAGATAATATCTCCATCTTTCAATACCCGTTTTCCTGGAATGCCATGAACAAGCTCTTCGTTCACCGAAGCGCAAACACTACCGGTAAAACCGTTATAGCCTTTGAACGATGGCGTCGCACCTTGGCTGCGAATGTAATCTTCCGCAATCCGGTCGAGCTCAAGCGTCGTGATTCCTGGTTTAATGTGCTGTTTGAGCACCTGGTGCGTTCGAGCAACAATTTGCCCAGCCTCACGCATAATCGCAATTTCACGAGGCGTCTTCGTGATGATCATTCAGTATCACCGAGTAATGCTTTGACATCGGCATATACGACATCGATTGGACGATCTCCATCCAATGTACGAAGATACCCTTTTTCAGCGTAAAAGTCAATGAGTGGTTTCGATTGCTCGATGTTGACGTCAAGGCGACGGCGAACCGTTTCCTCTTTATCGTCTTCACGTTGCATGAGTGCCGACCCATCCACATCACAGATGCCTTCCACTTTTGGTGGGTTGAAGATCACATGATATGTCGCACCACACGTTGGGCAGATCCAACGACCTGTCAAGCGTGGAACGAGAATTTCCGCATCCACATCGATGTTGACGACGTGGTCAATCTGTTTCCCCAAATCTTTAAGCAAACTTTCGAGTGCCTCTGCTTGAGCAACAGTACGCGGGAATCCATCGAGTAAGAAACCTTTTTCTGTGTCATCTTGGCTAAGACGTTCACGTACGATTCCGATTGTTACCTCGTCCGGTACGAGTTCACCTTTATCCATGAATGACTTGGCTTCTTTACCGAGTGGCGTTCCGCCTTTGATTGCCGCACGAAACATGTCGCCTGTCGAAATGTGAGGGATTTGGTACTCTTCTACGATTTTAGCCGCTTGAGTCCCTTTCCCAGCACCCGGTAAGCCCATGAGTACTAGATTCATCTCGGTTAGCCTCCAGTTTTGATTTTCACGAAGGGCTTGTAAACACGACAGGAAGGAAGGGTCAACCCTTCCTTCCGCTTTAACGGATAAAGCCTTTATAGTGTCGTTTTACAAGTTGACTTTCGATTTGTTTCATCGTTTCGAGGGCTACCCCGATGACGATCAACAAGCTCGTTCCTCCGATTTGAACGGAAGTTGGAAGACCGGCAAGCTTAATGAAGATTGTCGGCATGATCGCCACGAGCGATAAGAAGATCGCTCCGAAGAAAGTCAATCGATACAGCAACTTCGTGATGTACTGTTCTGTTTGCGCCCCAGGACGAATCCCAGGAATATAACCACCTTGCTTCTGCAGATTTTCTGCCATTTGCTCAGGGTTGACCTGAATAAATGTATAGAAGTAGGCAAACGCAATGATTAACGCAACGTAAATCGACATTCCGATTGGCGCCGTCGTGTCAAAGTACGTCTGTAATTTTTGCGTTGTCTCCGGCGAAGCAATGAAGCTTGCAACAGTTGGTGGTGTTACCATAAAGGAAATCGCGAAGATAACCGGAATAACACCTGCTGCGTTTAGTTTGATTGGCAAGTGCGTTGACTGACCGCCCACTGGGGTACGGTTCGCCGTGCGTTTTGCATATTGGATTGGAATTTTGCGTGCCGCTTGTTGAACATAAATGATCCCAACCGTCACAGCCAAAATAACAAGTGCCAATACAACCAAGTAAACGATATTAATGAACAATGCATCTCCAGCGTTTTGGAGTTTTGTTTCATAAATCTGCGTGAAGATTCTTGGGAACCCGGCGACGATACCGGCGAAGATAATGATGGAAATACCATTCCCAACACCTTTCTCCGTTGTCATTTCACCAAGGAACATCAAGAACGCTGTACCCGCAGTGAGTACAATCGCGATCACAAAGTAAGTTGCCGTTCCCCACGTCTCATTGACGAGACCTGGGTAGAGGCGGTTAAATCCAAACGACAGTGAAGTCGCTTGGACAAAGCCTAAGATGATCGTCCCATAGCGCGTGACCGTCGCTAACTTTTTACGGCCCGCCTCTCCTTGTTTAGCCCATTCGGCAAACTTTGGAACGACGTCCATTTGTAAAAGTTGCACAACGATCGATGCCGTAATGTACGGCATGATCCCCATTGCGAACAAGGAGAAGTTCTGTAAAGCATTTCCTCCAAACAAGTTCAAGAAGTCAAGAAGACCTCCTGAGTCAAAACGCAACACATCCGTATTCACCATCGGCACCGGGATATGAGCCCCGATGCGGAAAATGATGATGATTGCGAGTGTGAAGAGAATACGCTGTCGAATATCTTTCACGCGCCACATATTGGAGATCGTCTGAAACATCAGATCACCTCAACTGTACCGCCAGCTGCTTCGATTGCTTCTTTCGCTGCACCCGAGAACTTGTTGGCTTTTACAGTCAATTTAGTTTCAAGCTTGCCGTTAGCAAGGACCTTGATTCCGTCTTTAGCAGAGCTGACAACACCAGTCTCGATTAAGAGTTCTGGAGTAACTTCAGTACCTGCTTCGAAACGGTTAAGCGTGTCTAGGGAAACAACCGCATACTCTTTACGAGTTGGGTTGTTGAAACCGCGTTTTGGAAGACGACGGTAAAGTGGGTTTTGTCCACCTTCAAATCCTGGACGAACGCCACCGCCCGAACGAGCTTTTTGACCTTTGTGTCCACGACCAGAAGTTTTACCGTTACCAGTCGCCATACCGCGACCGACACGGTTACGTTCGTGACGTGAACCTGGAGTTGGCTTCAATTCATGGAGTTTCATAGTGGCACCTCCTTATTTATTAAAATCTTTATTATTCGTTGATTTCTTTTACAGTCACAAGGTGCGACACTTTATTGATCATACCGCGCATCGCGACGTTGTCTGGGACAACGACCGTTTGATGCATTTTGCGAAGACCGAGTGTACGTACAGTAACACGCTGACCTTCCGGACGACCAATTGTGCTGCGTGTGAGGGTGATTGCGAGTTTCGCCATGTCTAGTTCCCTCCCTTAGTTAAGAAGTTCTTCTACGCTTTTACCACGTAGTTTAGCAACTTCCTCTGCTTTTTTGAGCTCAGTCAAGCCCTGTACCGTCGCACGGACGATGTTGATCGGTGTGTTTGAACCTAACGATTTCGAAAGGATGTCACCTACACCTGCAAGTTCGAGCACCGCACGAACTGGACCACCAGCGATAACCCCAGTACCTTCAGAAGCTGGTTTCATGAATACACGACCTGCTCCGAATACTCCTGTGATTTCGTGTGGAATTGTTGTACCAACCATAGGTACTTGTACCATGTTTTTCTTAGCGGCTTCAATAGCCTTGCGAATCGCTTCTGGCACCTCTTGTGCCTTACCTGTACCGAAACCGACGTGACCATTTTTGTCACCTACGACTACGAGAGCAGCAAAACGGAAGCGGCGGCCACCTTTTACGACTTTCGCGACGCGGTTTACGGTAACAACGCGTTCTTCAAGTTGTTCCATGTTAACGTCTAACTGGCGCATCGAGTGTCCCCTCCTTTTTATTAGAATTTAAGACCTGCTTCACGAGCTGCTTCTGCAACAGCTTTGACGCGGCCATGATAGAGGTATCCACCACGGTCGAACACAACTGTGTCGATACCTTTCTCGAGTGCACGTTCTGCAGCAAGTTTACCAACAGCTTTCGCTGCTTCAACGTTACCGCCATTTGTAAGATCGAGAGCTTTATCTTTCGAAGATGCAGACACAAGCGTTGTTTGTGCCGCGTCATCGATAAGTTGAACGTAAATGTGCTTGCTCGAACGGAATACGTTCAAACGTGGACGAGCTGCTGTCCCCGTGATCGTACGACGTACGCGAGCATGACGTTTTTTACGAACTGCATTTTTATCTGCCTTTGTGATCATTTATGCCACTCCTTTCCGTTCATTTCGTGACGAATTACTTACCAGTCTTACCTTCTTTACGGCGAATACGTTCATCAGAGTAACGAACACCTTTACCTTTGTAAGGTTCTGGAGCACGGTACGAGCGGATTTGAGCAGCAACGTGACCGACGCGCTCTTTGTTAATCCCTTTTACGATGATTTGCGTGTTTGAAGGAACTTCGATTTCGATACCTTCCTCAGCAACGTACTCGATTGGGTGCGAGTAGCCGAGGTTGAGGACGAGTTTGTTACCTTGCTTCGTAGCACGGTAACCAACCCCCGAGATCTCAAGTGTTTTTTGGAATCCGTTCGACACACCTTGTACCATGTTGGCAATAAGGGCACGTGTCGTACCGTGAATTGTACGGCTTTCTTTCGATTCGTCTGGACGAACAACCGTCAATTCGTTCTCTTCAACTTTGATTTCCAATGCCGGGTTAGCTGAAAGCGAAAGTTCACCTTTAGCACCTTTTACTGTGACCGTGTTGTCATTAGCAACTGTTACAGTAACGCCAGCAGGAATCGTAACTGGTTTTTTACCAATACGTGACATTGATTACACCTCCGTTCTTGTTAGAAAAGTGACTTACCAGATGTAGGCGAGCACTTCGCCGCCGACTTGTTGTTGGCGAGCTTCTTTATCAGTCATAAGACCTTTAGATGTCGAAAGAACTGCGATTCCGAGTCCTCCGAGTACTTTAGGTACTTCATCAGCTTTTGCGTATACGCGAAGACCTGGTTTCGAAATACGTTTGAGACCAGTGATTACACGTTCGTTGCTTGCTCCATATTTAAGGAAAAGACGAAGTGTACCTTGTTTAGCGTCCTCGATATATTCAACATCGCGAATGAAACCTTCACGCTTAAGGATTTCAGCGATCTCACGTTTAATGTTCGAAGCTGGAAGCTCCATTTTTTCATGGCGAACCATGTTAGCGTTACGGATACGTGTAAGCATATCTGCAATAGGGTCTGTCATTACCATGCGATGTACCTCCTTTCACACTGTTAGTGGATTACCAGCTTGCTTTTTTAACACCAGGGATTTGACCTTTGTATGCAAGATCACGGAACTTGATACGGCTGATCCCGAATTTACCCATGTAACCATGCGGACGACCTGTGATGCTGCAACGGTTGTGCAAGCGTACAGGTGACGAGTTACGTGGCAATTTGCTGAGTCCGATATAATCGCCTTCAGCTTTCAACTTCGCACGCTTTTCAGCGTACTGGGCAACGAGTTTCTCGCGTTTAAGTTCGCGATTCACCATTGACTTTTTAGCCATGTTGTCGACCTCCCTCTAGATTATTTTTGGAATGGCATACCGAGAAGTGTGAGCAATTCACGTGCTTCTTCGTCTGTGTTTGCTGTTGTAACAACAACGATGTCCATACCGCGTACTTTAGATACTTTATCGTAATCGATCTCAGGGAAAATAAGTTGCTCTTTCACGCCAAGCGTGTAGTTACCGCGTCCGTCGAATGCTTTCTTCGATACACCGCGGAAGTCACGTACACGTGGAAGTGAAACAGTTACCAATTTGTCGAGGAAATCGTACATGCGCTCGCCACGAAGTGTAACCTTCGCACCGATTGGCATACCTTCACGAAGTTTGAAACCAGCGATTGATTTCTTCGCTTTCGTTACGAGTGGTTTTTGACCTGAAAGAATTGTTAATTCTTCAACTGCCATATCAAGTGCTTTCGAGTTCGAAACAGCGTCACCTACACCCATGTTGATGACAATCTTTTCGACTTTCGGTACTTGCATGACCGAGTCATAGTTGAATTTATCCATCATCGCTTTCACGATGTCGCTTTTATACTTCTCTTGCAAACGGTTCATAGTCGAATGGACCTCCTTTCGTCACGTTCTTCTTATTTATCGAGTGATTCGCCCGATTTCGCGACACGAACTTTTTTACCATCGACTACTTTGAAACCAACACGAGTTGGTTTGCCAGTTTTAGGGTCGAGTGGCATTACGTTCGAGACGTGAATTGGTGCTTCGATCTCAAGGATCCCGCCTTGTGGATTCGCTTGTGAAGGTTTCGCGTGTTTTTTCATCACGTTTACGCCTTCAACCACTACGCGGTTTTTGCTTGGCATAGCTTTGAGGATAACCCCTTGCTTGCCTTTATCTTTACCAGACATTACCTGGACTGTATCGCCTTTTTTAACATGCATCGTTTGCGCACCTCCTTATAGGATTGAAATTGGAAATTAAAGTACTTCCGGTGCCAACGAAACGATCTTCATGAATTCTTTTTCACGAAGTTCACGTGCAACTGGCCCGAAGATCCGTGTGCCGCGTGGGCTCTTGTCATCTTTGATAATGACTGCTGCGTTCTCATCGAAACGGATGTACGAACCATCTTTACGACGAGCGCCGCGTTTTGTACGAACGACAACTGCTCTGACAACGTCACCTTTTTTAACAACGCCACCTGGTGTTGCTTGTTTTACCGTTGCGACGATGATGTCACCGATGTTTGCAGTCTTACGACCAGAACCACCGAGGACTTTAATTGTCAACAGTTCACGCGCGCCAGAGTTGTCTGCTACTTTCAAGCGAGATTCTTGTTGAATCATGCGAGTGTACCTCCCTCCGGATGTTTAATAAATCCGAACTGTTATTAGATGATTACTGATTCTTCTACTACTGTTACAAGACGGAAACGTTTGTCTTTAGAAAGAGGACGTGTTTCCGCGATGCGAACGATATCGCCCACTTTAGCGACGTTGTTCTCATCGTGTGCTTTATATTTCTTCGTGTAGTTTACACGTTTGCCATAAAGTTTATGACGAACCTTTGTTTCTACTGCGACGACGATCGTTTTGTCCATTTTGTCAGACACGACGCGACCAGTGAACACTTTACGGTTGTTGCGTTCCATGAGTGTTACCTCCTCTCAAGAATCCGATGTAATTAGCCGTTGTTGATGCCGAGTTCGCGTTCACGAAGAATCGTTTTAGCACGCGCAATCGACTTGCGTACTTCACGGATACGAGCAGGATTCTCAAGCTGACCTGTAGCAAGTTGGAAGCGAAGGTTAAAGAGTTCTTCTTTCCACTCGCCCACTTTACCGTTGAGCTCTTCAGTTGTTGATTGACGGAGATCAGTTGCTTTCATTCGTATCACCACCATTTTCTTCACGTTTCACGAACTTACATTTTACTGGAAGTTTGTGCGATGCAAGACGAAGTGCCTCACGTGCCACTTCCTCAGATACACCTGCGATTTCGAACATTACTTTGCCAGGCTTAACTACAGCTACCCAGCCTTCTGGAGCACCTTTACCCGAACCCATTCGGACTTCGAGAGGCTTTTTAGTGTACGGCTTGTGTGGGAAGATCTTGATCCACACTTTACCACCACGTTTCATATAACGTGTCATTGCAATACGTGCTGATTCGATTTGACGGTTTGTAATCCAGCTCGCTTCGAGAGCTTGGAGACCGAACTCACCGAAGTGTACAGTTGTGCCGCGTTTAGCGTTCCCGCGCATTTTACCACGGTGTACACGACGATATTTCACGCGTTTAGGTAACAACATAGTGTGTTGCCTCCTTCCTGAAAGAGTGTTTATTATTCAGCGTTTTTCGCTGTGTTGTTTTTTGTTGGAAGAACTTCACCGTGGTATAACCAAACTTTTACGCCGATTTTACCGTAAGTTGTGTCAGCTTCAGCTGTTCCGTAGTCGATGTCGGCACGGAGTGTGTGAAGTGGAACTGTTCCTTCCGAGTACTTCTCTGAACGAGCGATATCAGCGCCACCAAGACGACCAGAAACTTCTGTTTTGATCCCTTTGATGCCAGTACGCATCGAACGTTGAATAGATTGTTTCATTGCACGACGGAATGATACGCGACCTTCCAATTGACGAGCAATGTTTTCTGCTACAAGCTTCGCAACAGCGTCAGCGTTTTTCACTTCAACAACGTTGATGTGAACGCGTTTTCCGTCAGCGATTTTTGTAATGTGTTTACGGAGTGATTCGATTTCAGAACCACCTTTACCGATTACCATACCTGGCTTCGCAGTGTGAAGCGAAATGTTCACGCGGTTTGCAGCGCGTTCGATTTCAACTTTAGAAACACTAGCATCCTTCATTTTGTTTTCGATGTATTCACGAATAACGAAGTCTTCATGAAGGAGATCAGCGTAGTCTTTCTCAGCGTACCAACGCGAATCCCAGTCTTTGATAACACCAACGCGAAGACCGTGCGGATTTACCTTTTGACCCACTACATATCCCTCCTTATTTCTCAGTTACCACGATGTGGATGTGGCTTGTGCGTTTGTTAATACGGCTTGCGCGACCCATCGCACGTGGGCGGAAGCGTTTGAGTGTTGGACCTTCGTTTACGTAAGCTTCTGTTACAACGAGGTTCTCAATGTTCATATCGTAGTTGTGCTCTGCGTTAGCAATCGCTGATTTTAATACTTTTTCAACGACTGGCGATGCTGCCTTGTTCGTGTGAGCAAGGACAGAGAGCGCTTCGCCGACTTGTTTCCCGCGAATTAAGTCTACAACGAGACGTGCTTTGCGAGGAGCAAGACGGACCATATTAGCTGATGCTTTAGCTTGCATGGATTTGACCTCCCCTCAAATTACCGTTTCGTTTTCTTGTCTGATCCGTGACCTTTGTACGTGCGTGTTGGAGCGAATTCACCAAGTTTGTGACCAACCATGTCTTCTGTCACGAATACTGGTACGTGTTTACGACCATCGTGCACACCGAACGTGTGACCCATGAATTCTGGGAAGATCGTCGAGCGACGTGACCAAGTTTTGATGACTTGCTTCTCACCAGATTCGTTGAGTTTGTCAACTTTAGCGAGTAAGTGGTGATCTGCGAATGGACCTTTTTTCAAGCTGCGACCCATGTTAGAACCTCCCTTTGGAATGATTCGGGAACGGCCCTTTCGAACCGCCCGAGAATCATGTAGTAATTATTTCTTACGGCGACGAAGGATGTACATGTCGCTCGATTTGTTTTTCTTACGAGTCTTAAGACCAAGAGCTGGTTTACCCCAAGGAGTAAGTGGGCCCGAACGACCGATTGGCGCACGACCTTCACCACCACCGTGTGGGTGATCAACCGGGTTCATTACAGAACCACGTACTGTTGGGCGTTTGCCTAACCAACGTGAACGTCCTGCTTTACCGATGTTTACGAGTTCGTGTTCTTCGTTACCAACTGAACCGATTGTCGCGCGGCAAGTGCCGAGGAACAAGCGTGATTCACCTGATTGAAGACGAACGATGACGTACTTGCCGTCACGTCCTTGGATTTGTGCCGATGCACCAGCCGCACGAACTAGCTGACCGCCTTTACCAGGCTTAAGCTCGATGTTGTGGATTGTTGTACCGACAGGGATGTTTACGAGTGGAAGAGCGTTCCCCACTTTGATATCCGCTTCAGGACCAGACATGATTTCCATGCCTACTTTGATGCCCTTAGGAGCGAGGATGTAACGTTTCTCACCATCTACATAGTTGATGAGTGCGATGTTTGCTGAACGGTTTGGATCGTATTCGATCGTTGCTACGCGTCCTGCAACGCCATCTTTGTTACGTTTGAAATCGATGATACGGTATTTACGCTTGTGACCGCCACCTTGGTGACGAACAGTCAAGCGACCTTGGTTGTTACGTCCGCCTTTTTTCGAAAGCTTTTCAGTTAACGATTTTTCAGGGCGATTCGTTGTGATCTCTGCAAAGTCGAGAGATGTCATGTTACGACGACCGTTAGTGGTCGGCTTAAACTTTTTGATTGCCATCGAGGATTCCCTCCTTTTCTTCTAAGGTAGTTAATTAACCGAGGAAGTCGATTGTGTTGCCTTCAGCAAGGGTTACGATCGCTTTTTTACGACGAGCTGTGTAACCAGAGTGACGACCGACACGTTTCGCTTTCGGTTTGTAGTTCATTGTGTTTACCGAAGCAACTTTCACGTTGAAGATTGTTTCGATAGCGTGTTTCACTTGCGATTTAGTCGCTTTTACGTCGATTTCGAAAACGTATTTGTTAGCTTCCATGAGGCTAACTGAACGCTCAGTGATGATCGGACGTTTGATGATATCGTATGCTTGAGCCATTATGCAAGCACCTCCTCTACCTTCGCAACCGCATCTTTAGTGAAGATGACTTTGTCGTTAGCAACGAGGTCAAGAACGTTTACGCCTGCTGCGTCGATCACAGTCACTCCTGGGATGTTACGAGCTGCGAGAGCGATAGTCTCATTGTAGTCCGCTGTGACTACAAGAGCCTTACGTTCTACTGATAAGCTGTTGAGTACAGCAGCCATATCTTTTGTTTTTGGTGCATCGAAAGCAAGGCCTTCGAGGACGATGATTTCGTTGTTTTGTACTTTCGACGAAAGAGCCGAGAGAAGTGCTAAACGACGAACCTTCTTAGGAAGTTTGTAAGAGTATGAACGTGGTGTTGGACCGAAGACTGTACCACCACCAACCCATTGTGGTGAGCGGATAGAACCTTGGCGCGCACGACCAGTTCCCTTTTGTTTCCATGGTTTACGGCCGCCACCGCGTACTTCCGAGCGACCTTTCGTATCGTGAGTACCTTGACGGCGTGATGCTTGTTGCATGACGATTGCGTCGTAAAGTACTGATTCGTTTGGCTCGATTCCGAAGATGGCTTCTGCCAATTCGATTTCGCCAACTTGTGAACCTGTTTGGTTAAGCAAAGCTACTTTAGGCATTCGTAATTCCTCCTTTCCGTGCAGTTAATTAGTTACCTTTGACCGCTGATTTGATGATGACGTTCGATTTACGAGCGCCTGGGATAGCACCTTTCACGAGGAGAAGGCCACGTTCCACATCAACTTTAACGACTTCAAGGTTTTGAATTGTTTTACGCTCTCCACCCATTTGACCAGGAAGAAGTTTCCCTTTAAATACGCGGTTAGGAGCGACAGGACCCATCGAACCAGGACGACGGTGGTAGCGCGAACCGTGAGCCATTGGTCCACGTGATTGTCCGTGACGCTTGATCGCACCTTGGAATCCTTTACCTTTCGATGTACCTGTTACGTCTACTAATTCACCTGCAGCGAAAATGTCCGCCTTAATCTCTTGACCGATTTCGTATCCTTCTACTGAAGTACGAACTTCTTTGATGAAGCGCTTAGGTGTCGCGTTTGCTTTCGCAGCGTGACCTTTTGATGGTTTGTTTTGACGTGATTCTTTGATGTCTCCGAAACCAAGTTGAACTGCTTCGTAACCGTCTGTGTCAACTGTTTTAAGTTGAAGAACGACGTTACCTTCTACAGCAACTACTGTTACTGGTACAACTTCGCCTGCTTCGTTGAAGATTTGAGTCATACCAAGTTTTGTTCCTAAGATTCCTTTAGCCATGAGATACACCTCCTGTTAATAATTAATTGTCTCTTCTGGCTAGTATCTACTATATGAAGAATTAAAGTTTGATTTCGATGTCTACACCTGATGGTAACTCGAGACGCATAAGCGAATCGACTGTTTTCGGTGTTGGGTTTACGATGTCGATCAAGCGTTTGTGTGTACGCATTTCGAACTGCTCACGAGCATCTTTGTACTTGTGAACCGCACGAAGGATCGTGTAAACCGATTTTTCAGTTGGGAGCGGGATTGGACCCGATACCTTTGCACCTGAACGCTTCGCAGTGTCAACGATCTTCTCAGCTGATTGATCGAGAACGCGATGGTCATATGCTTTTAAACGAATACGAATTTTTTCATTTGCCATGTTTGTTTCCCTCCTTTGTCGCCTACTTTAAAAATAGACAATTCTCCGCGGAAATTTCCACACCGGCCATGGCAATGCTGCCTGGCGTGTCATAACCTCCCGCTTCAACGCAGCGTGCTTGTGTCAGCAGAGGCATCCGATCATTGCAAATCAACGATTGGACCCGTTTTCTGCTGTAAAGTCTCTCACCACTCGCACAAACACTTAATCATTATATCTAATCTGGTCATGGAATGCAAGATTAGATTTTTGAAGTTGCTGGTTGTCTGATGAGTTGCTCAACGTTCCCTAATGTAACAAGATTCGCGAGCTTTTGCAAGCAAAAATTCATTCTTTTATTGAACTATTTTTCAAACGAACTCCCATGTCAACTCGACCTAGCGTTTCATCACCTCTCCAAAACGCTCTGTCACCCCTTCTATGACCGATTGTGGCGCTCGTTTTAAACAGTCTTGAACAATTCCTTCATTAACACTGTGCGTCGTGAAATAGCGGAGCAATGACGCTAATTTATCCTCTCGTCCGATGACCGTGTAAAGGACGACCCACTCTTCTAGGTGCATCCATTGTCCATCTGGTTCAATGAAAGGATGCGTATAGATTCCGTCGGTACACTTCATTCGGAAACTAGACATGACGTCCACATCTGTTCCCTCGAATATATACTCTCCAAAGTAGGTCGTTACGTATGCGTCGTGAGGATCTGATGGTTTCTTCTCCCCAGCACGACTAAGTACGCGATCGATTTTTTCAAACTGGTCCGGTTCAACAAAAACATCGATGTCATTCGTTACCTCGACGATGCCATGATGCTTTAACAGCTCAGAACCGCCAATGCGATACTCAATCCCATTCAAGCGACAAATAGTCTCTAGTTGCTTCAGCATGACGCCACTCCTTTCTCGTATGCCTCATCTTACCATGTTGTGATGGAAACACAAAAAAGCAGCCCGCATATTGCGGACTGCTTAATGTTGTTCAGTTGAATCAATCGATTACTCGATGATTTCTGTTACTGAACCAGCACCTACAGTACGGCCACCCTCACGGATAGAGAAACGTGTACCGTCTTCGATCGCGATTGTAGAAATCAATTCGATCGTCAACTCGATGTTGTCTCCTGGCATTACCATTTCAGTACCTTCTGGAAGGTGAACGATACCTGTTACGTCAGTTGTACGGAAGTAGAACTGCGGACGGTAGTTCGCGAAGAATGGCGTGTGACGGCCACCCTCTTCTTTAGAAAGAACGTAGATTGATGCTTTGAATTTAGAGTGTGGTGTGATTGAACCTGGCTTAGCAAGTACTTGTCCACGCTCGATGTCGTCACGTGATACACCACGGAGAAGTGCACCGATGTTGTCGCCAGCTTCAGCATAGTCAAGAAGCTTACGGAACATCTCTACACCAGTACATACAGTTTTCTTCGTTTCTTCTGTAAGACCAACGATTTCGATCTCGTCGTTGACGCGGAGAACACCACGCTCAACACGACCAGTCGCTACAGTACCACGACCAGTGATTGAGAATACGTCCTCAACAGGCATCATGAAGTCTTTTTCAGTGTCACGAACTGGTTCTGGGATGTACTCATCAACAGCGTTCATGAGTTCCATAACTTTTTCTTCCCACTGAGCTTCACCGTTAAGTGCGCCAAGTGCAGAACCTTTGATTACAGGGAGGTCGTCGCCTGGGAAGTCGTATTCAGAAAGAAGTTCACGGATTTCCATTTCAACGAGTTCGAGAAGCTCTTCGTCGTCTACCATGTCAACTTTGTTCATGAATACTACGATGTAAGGAACACCTACTTGACGTGAAAGAAGGATGTGCTCACGTGTTTGTGGCATTGGGCCATCTGTTGCAGATACAACGAGGATCGCGCCGTCCATTTGAGCAGCACCAGTGATCATGTTTTTAACATAGTCAGCGTGTCCTGGGCAGTCAACGTGTGCGTAGTGACGCTTGTCAGTTTCGTACTCGATGTGAGCTGTTGCGATTGTGATACCGCGCTCGCGCTCTTCTGGAGCACCATCGATTTGGTCGAACTTAGTAGCTGTTTTACCTTGTGCACGTGAAAGTACAGCAGAGATTGCTGCAGTCAAAGTTGTTTTACCGTGGTCAACGTGGCCAATTGTACCAACGTTAACGTGCGGCTTAGAACGGTCGAATTTTTCTTTACCCATTCTAGATTCCTCCTCTATTAAACGATTAGTTTTATTTAACTAGGAAGACGTAGGCTACTTTTAACATACGTCCTCCTTAGCTTACAACAATCAATCTAGCGATACAACCGTTATTAGCCGTTCGCTTTTTTGACGATTTCTTCAGCGATTGATTTCGGTACTTCTTCGTAGTGATCGAAGTGCATCGAGTACGTTCCGCGTCCTTGTGTACGTGAACGAAGTGATGTTGCGTAACCGAACATTTCTGAAAGTGGAATCATCGCTTTAACGACTTGTGCGTTACCGCGAGCTTCCATACCTTCTACGCGTCCACGGCGTGACGTAACGTCACCCATGATGTCACCCATGTATTCTTCTGGGATAACAACTTCAACACGCATCATTGGCTCAAGGATAACAGCTTTCGCTTGGTCCTTAAGTTGTTTAACCGCCATCGAAGCAGCAACTTTAAACGCCATCTCGTTCGAGTCGACATCGTGGTACGAACCGAATACGAGACGAGCTTTAACGTCTACTACTGGGTAACCAGCGAGGATACCGTTTTCGAGAGCTTCTTCAATCCCGTTTTGAACAGCAGGGACGTATTCACGTGGTACAACACCACCGACGATCTTGTTCTCGAACTCGAATCCAGCGCCTTCTTCGTTCGGCTCGAATTCTACGACAACGTGACCGTACTGACCGCGTCCACCAGACTGACGAACGAATTTCGAATCAATCTTCGCAGCGCCACGGATTGTTTCACGGTAAGCAACTTGTGGTGCACCAACGTTAGCTTCTACTTTGAATTCGCGACGCATACGGTCAACGAGGATGTCAAGGTGAAGCTCACCCATACCAGAGATGATCGTTTGACCAGTCTCAGGGTTTGTTTCAGTGCGGAATGTTGGATCTTCTTCTGCGAGTTTCGCAAGAGCTTGACCCATCTTATCTTGGTCTGCTTTCGATTTAGGCTCGATTGCAACCGAGATAACTGGTTCTGGGAACGTCATTGACTCGAGAACGATGTTATCTTTCTCAGAGCAAAGCGTGTCACCAGTAGTCGTGTCTTTGAAACCAACAGCAGCGGCGATGTCACCAGCGAATACCATTGGAATCTCTTCACGGCTGTTTGCGTGCATTTGAAGGATACGACCGAGACGTTCACGCTTCCCTTTAGTCGAGTTCTTCACGTATGATCCTGCTTCAGCTGTACCAGAGTACACGCGGAAGAACGTCAATTTACCGACGTAAGGGTCAGTCATAACTTTGAACGCAAGTGCTGAGAATGGAGCTTCATCAGAAGGCTCACGCGTGATTTCTTCTTCTGTATCGAGGTTGATCCCTTTGATTGACTCTACATCAACTGGTGATGGGAGGTAATCAACAACGGCGTTAAGCATGAGCTGAACACCTTTGTTTTTGAAGGCAGAACCAACGAGTACAGGGTAGAATTCAACGCTAAGTGTCGCTTGACGGATTGCAGCTTTCAATTCATCGATTGAAATCTCTTCACCTTCAAGGTACTTCATCATCAACTCTTCGTTGAAGTCAGCAACACCTTCGATCAATTGACCGCGAAGTTCTTCAGCTTGGTCAGCCATGTCAGCTGGGAAGCCGTCTATTACTTCGATGTCAGTACCGAGGTCGTTGTTGTACATGTAAGTCTTCATTTCAACGAGATCGATGATCCCTTTGAAATCGTCCTCTGCTCCGATTGGGAGTTGGATCGCGTAAGCGTTCGCTTGAAGACGATCGTGGAGCGTCTTCACAGAGTACAAGAAGTCTGCGCCGATTTTATCCATCTTGTTGACGAATACGACACGTGGTACACCATATGTCGTCGCTTGACGCCATACAGTTTCTGTTTGTGGTTCTACACCTGACTGAGCGTCAAGTACAGCAACCGCACCATCAAGTACACGGAGTGAACGTTCAACTTCTACAGTGAAGTCTACGTGTCCAGGTGTATCGATGATGTTTACACGGTGGCCATTCCACTGTGCAGTTGTCGCAGCCGAAGTGATCGTGATTCCACGCTCTTGCTCCTGCTCCATCCAGTCCATTTGTGAAGCACCTTCGTGCGTTTCACCAATTTTATGGATACGACCTGTGTAATAAAGAATACGTTCAGTTGTTGTCGTTTTACCGGCATCGATGTGAGCCATGATCCCGATGTTACGAGTATTCTTTAGGGAGAATTCTCTTGCCATACTGGGTATTCTCCTTCCGCATGTTTGATTTTCGTGTGCGCGCACACGATATGATTATACCCGAAAGCCACTCCGTTAAGCCATGCTTGGCGGAGTGGACTTTACGATTAAATTACCAACGATAGTGAGCAAACGCTTTGTTAGCTTCTGCCATCTTATGCATGTCTTCGCGTTTCTTAACAGATGCACCAGTGTTGTTGGCTGCATCCATGATTTCGTTCGCGATACGTTGCTCCATCGTTTTTTCGTTGCGGAGACGAGCGTAGTTCACGAGGTAACGAAGACCAAGTGTTGTACGGCGCTCTGGACGAACTTCTACAGGAACTTGGTAGTTAGCTCCACCTACACGGCGTGCTTTAACTTCAAGTACAGGCATGATGTTGTTCATTGCTTCTTCGAACACTTCCATAGGCTCTTTGCCTGAGCGTTCAGCGATGATGCCAAATGCGTTGTAAATGATAGTTTGAGCTGTACCTTTTTTACCGTCTAACATGACACGGTTAATGAGGCGAGTTACCAATTTCGAGTTGTAGATCGGATCTGCGATAACGTCACGACGTTCTGCACGGTTTTTACGCATCCGAGTACCCTCCTTTCAAAATTTCAATTGTAGTTTAGTTTGCGAGAATTACTTCTTCGCAGCTTTCGGACGTTTCGTACCGTATTTAGAACGGCCTTGCATACGTCCATCAACACCTGCAGTGTCAAGCGCACCACGAACGATGTGGTAACGTACCCCTGGTAAGTCTTTTACACGTCCTCCACGGATAAGAACAACGCTGTGCTCTTGAAGGTTGTGGCCAATACCTGGGATGTACGCAGTCACTTCGATTTGGTTAGTCAAACGAACACGAGCATACTTACGAAGCGCCGAGTTCGGTTTCTTCGGAGTCATTGTACCAACACGTGTACAAACACCACGTTTTTGTGGTGAGCTCACGTTTGTTTGTGACTTGATGAAACTGTTGTAACCTTTGTTAAGTGCTGGAGAGTCAGATTTCACGACTTTCGATTTACGTCCTTTACGGACTAACTGGTTAATAGTAGGCATCTTTGAAGATCCTCCCTTCCTGAATGTTGCTATTTTCTAGTCCCACCGACCCGGGTGGTTCATTTAAGGTCATAACGAAACGTTTTTACGAGGCGTAGGCATTCCATGACCTCGCAAAAACGTGAGTTATACCTTGAAAGTGGCAATTGTAGCAGCCAAACCTTCCCGTAGAAAGTTCGGATGGACGTCCAAGTAGCTTGCCGACTGCTGGACATCGTTGTCATCGACAACAACCGATTGGCGGCACTAAATCATAGTAGCACCGCCAACCTGCGCTGTCAAGACGTATTTTACTCGACAGTTGTATCTTCGAGCGCAACCGGCGCCTCATCTTCTTTGAGTTCCACATCACGGTAGACAGCCATTCCAGTACCAGCTGGAACGAGTTTACCGATGATGACGTTCTCTTTAAGTCCGAGGAGATAGTCACGTTTCCCTTTGATTGCTGCATCTGTCAAGACGCGAGTCGTTTCTTGGAACGAAGCCGCTGAGAGGAACGAATCTGTCTCAAGTGAGGCTTTTGTGATCCCGAGAAGGACTGGTTTCGCAGTCGCTGGGTGTTTTCCATCACGAATCGCATCTTTACACGCTTCTTTGAAGACGCTGATGTCGACGAGTGATCCAGGGAGAAGCGGTGTGTCACCTGATTCGATAACTTTGACACGACGAAGCATTTGGCGAACCATGACCTCAACGTGCTTATCACCGATTTCTACCCCTTGCATCCGGTAAACTTTTTGAACTTCTTGAAGAAGATAGTTCTGAACACCAGATACACCACGGACGGCGAGCAATTCTTTCGGATCGATCGAACCTTCCGTGAAGACTTCACCGGCTTCTACTGTGTCGCCGATTTGAACGCGGAGACGCGCTCCGAAAGGAATCGTGTATGAACGAGTCTCACTGAATCCTTCGACCGTGAGTTCACGCTTGTCACGCGATTCTGTGAAGTCGATGACCGTACCAGAGATTTCCGAGATGACCGCTTGACCTTTCGGGTTACGGGCTTCGAATACCTCTTGGATACGCGGAAGACCTTGTGTGATATCGTCCCCGGCAACCCCACCTGTGTGGAAGGTACGCATTGTAAGCTGCGTTCCTGGCTCACCGATTGATTGTGCGGCAATGATACCGACGGCTTCCCCGACTTCAACGTTTGATCCAGTCGCCAAGTTGCGTCCGTAACACTTCTTACATACGCCGTGTGACGTGTTACATGTGAAGGCTGTACGGATTTCAACGTTTTCAACACCCGCATCTACGATGATGCGCGCGATGTCTTCTGTGATCAATTCGTTCTTATCGATCAACACTTCGCCCGTTTCAGGGTGTGTGACCGTTTCAAACGATGTACGTCCGACGAGACGGTCGTACAAGCTTTCGATTTCTTCCGTACCTTCGCGGAGTGCAGAAACACGGATCCCGCGATCTGTTCCACAATCCTCTTCACGGATGATGACATCTTGCGCTACGTCAACGAGACGACGCGTCAAGTAACCTGAATCGGCTGTCTTCAAGGCTGTATCGGCAAGACCTTTACGAGCCCCGTGAGTCGAGATGAAGTACTCTTGAACCGTCAGACCTTCACGGAATGACGATTTGATTGGAAGTTCGATGATGCGACCAGATGGAGCGGCCATCAAACCACGCATACCCGCAAGCTGCGTAAAGTTCGATGCGTTACCACGGGCACCTGAATCAGACATCATGAAGATTGGGTTCAGGCGGTTGAGGGATTTCATCAATCGAGATTGAATTTCATCCTTCGCTTCGTTCCAAGCACGGACAACGCGCTCGTAACGCTCATCTTCAGTGATGAGACCACGACGGAACGACTTCATGATTTGGTCGACTTGTTTTTGTGCTTCATCAAGGATTTCCTGTTTATCCGGAAGTACGATGATATCGGCAATCCCAACCGTCACACCCGCTTTTGTCGAGTGCTTGAAGCCAAGATCTTTCATCCGGTCAAGCATGCGGCTTGTTTCCGTCGTTTCAAACTTCTGGAACACTTCCGCGATGACTTTTCCAAGGAAACCTTTTTTGAACGGGTCGATGATTGGACGTGATGCGATTTCTTCCGCAACGTTCGCCCCTTTGTCGATGAAGTACTTGTCAGGCGTTGCTTCCTGTAAGTTTTCCATCGTCGGCTCGTTCAAGTATGGGAACGTATTTGGCAAGATTTCGTTGAAGATCATCTTACCAACTGTCGTAATGAGCAATTTCTCGTTCTGTTCGTCTGTGAACGTTGGGTTGTTGAGCGTACGCGCCGGAAGTGCCACACGCGAGTGCAAGTGGACATAACCGTTTTGGTAAGCAATCAACGCTTCGTTGACGTTCGAGAACACTTTCCCTTGACCGACGGCATCTTCACGTTCGAGTGAGATGTAGTAGTTACCGAGGACCATATCCTGCGATGGTGTAACAACTGGTTTTCCGTCTTTCGGGTTCAAGATGTTCTGCGCAGCGAGCATGAGAAGACGTGCTTCCGCTTGTGCTTCTGCAGAGAGCGGAACGTGGACGGCCATTTGGTCACCATCGAAGTCGGCGTTGTATGCCGTACATACGAGTGGGTGAAGGCGAATCGCACGACCTTCAACAAGAATCGGTTCGAATGCTTGAATACCAAGGCGGTGAAGTGTCGGGGCACGGTTCAAGAGGACCGGATGCTCACGAATGACTTCTTCAAGGACGCCCCAGATTTCAGGTTGCATCTTCTCGATTTTGCGTTTGGCGTTCTTGATGTTTGAAGCGATGCCGCGACCGACAAGCTCTTTCATCACGAACGGTTTGAAGAGTTCAAGCGCCATCTCTTTTGGAAGACCACACTGATACATCTTCAAGTTCGGACCTACGACGATAACCGAACGTCCTGAATAGTCGACCCGTTTACCGAGAAGGTTTTGACGGAAACGACCTTGTTTCCCTTTCAACATGTGTGAAAGTGATTTAAGCGGACGGTTACCAGGACCTGTTACCGGACGACCACGACGACCGTTGTCGATGAGGGCGTCAACCGCTTCTTGAAGCATACGCTTCTCGTTTTGCACGATGATGTTCGGCGCGCCGAGGTCGAGCAAACGTTTGAGACGGTTGTTCCGGTTGATGACTCGACGATACAAATCGTTCAAGTCAGATGTCGCAAAGCGTCCACCATCAAGCTGTACCATCGGGCGAAGCTCTGGTGGGATGACAGGAAGTACTTCAAGGATCATCCAGTCTGGATTGTTTCCTGAAGTGAAGAATGCATCGAGAACTTCCAAGCGCTTAATCGCACGTGTACGACGTTGACCTTGGACTGTTTTCAACTCTTCACGAAGCTCGCCTACTTCTTTTTCAAGATTAACGTCTTGAAGAAGTGTACGGATGGCTTCAGCACCCATGTCTGCTTTGAAGTCGCTACCGTATTTTTCACGATAGAGACGGAATTCTTTTTCCGAGAGAAGTTGTTTCTTCTCAAGCGGAGTATCACCTGGCTCTGTGACCACGTAAGATGCGAAGTAAATGACTTCTTCAAGCGCACGTGGTGACATGTCGAGAACAAGCCCCATGCGGCTTGGAATCCCTTTGAAGTACCAGATGTGCGAAACTGGTGCCGCGAGCTCGATATGGCCCATTCGCTCGCGACGCACTTTCGCTTTCGTCACTTCAACGCCACAGCGGTCACAAATGACTCCTTTATAACGGATACGTTTGTATTTCCCACAGTAACATTCCCAGTCTTTCGTAGGACCGAAGATTCGTTCACAGAATAATCCGTCCTTCTCTGGTTTAAGTGTACGATAGTTGATCGTTTCCGGCTTTTTGACTTCACCGTAAGACCACGAACGGATCTTCTCTGATGAAGCCAAGCCGATTTTCATATATTCAAATCGATTAACATCTACCAAGGGGCCGACCTCCCTTTTCGCCTTATTCCTCTTCCGTAACAGTCGGTTGAACGACTTGTTCTAACGCCGATGTTGCGTTCGGGATGTTGTCGTCATCTTCATCTTTCATTTCGACTTCTTCATCATCCGCTGACATCATCTTGACTTCCATACCGAGCGCTTGAAGCTCTTTGATCAAGACGCGGAATGATTCAGGAACGCCCGCTTTCGGAACGCTCTCACCTTTCACGATGGCCTCATATGCTTTCACACGACCGACCGTGTCATCCGACTTGATTGTCAAGATTTCTTGGAGCGTGTAGGCTGCACCGTACGCTTCAAGAGCCCAAACTTCCATCTCCCCGAAGCGCTGACCACCGAACTGTGCTTTACCACCGAGCGGTTGTTGCGTAACGAGTGAGTATGGTCCTGTCGAACGAGCGTGAAGTTTGTCATCAACCATGTGCGCGAGTTTGATCATGTACATGACACCGACCGAGACGCGGTTATCGAACGGTTCACCCGTACGACCGTCATAGAGACGCGTTTTCGCATCTTTATCCATACCAGCCTCTTCAATCGTTGCCCATACGTCTTCCTCACGCGCTCCATCGAATACAGGTGTTGCCACTTTGATACCGAGCTTCTTCGCTGCCATACCAAGGTGGAGTTCAAGTACCTGACCGATGTTCATACGAGATGGTACCCCAAGCGGGTTGAGCATGATGTCAACCGGTGTACCGTCTGGCATGTATGGCATATCTTCTTCAGGGAGGATTCGCGAGATAACACCTTTGTTACCGTGATGTCCCGCCATCTTATCCCCTTCGTGAATCTTACGTTTTTGAACGATATAGACACGTACCATTTGGTTGACGCCTGGAGACAACTCGTCACCGTTTTCACGGTCGAACACTTTGACATCCAAGATGATTCCGTCTCCACCGTTTGGTACACGAAGTGACGTATCACGTACTTCACGTGCCTTCTCACCGAAGATTGCGTGCAAGAGACGCTCTTCCGCCGTCAATTCTGTAACGCCCTTAGGTGTTACTTTACCGACGAGGATATCGCCATCCTTGACTTCAGCTCCGATGCGGATAATTCCACGATCGTCCAAGTTACGAAGTGCGTCATCTCCGACGTTTGGAATATCACGTGTGATTTCCTCTGGTCCGAGTTTCGTGTCGCGTGACTCTGACTCGTACTCTTCGATATGAATCGACGTGTACACGTCATCTTTCACGAGACGCTCACTCATGATGATCGCATCCTCATAGTTGTAACCATCCCATGTCATGAAGGCAACGACGACGTTACGGCCGAGCGCGAGCTCACCCATATCCATCGATGGACCGTCTGCAAGGATTTCTCCTTTTTCGACACGGTCACCAGCTGCGATGATTGGTTTTTGGTTATAGCATGTCCCTTGGTTCGAACGGACATATTTTTGAAGTTTGTAACGGTCAAGGTCACCTGAAACCTCAGAACCGTTCACGTCAGACGTGCGACGAATCAAGATTTCACGCGCTGTGACGCGTTCGACGACACCTGGGTATTTCGCAACAATAGCTGCCCCAGAGTCTTTCGCAGATACGTACTCCATGCCGGTACCGACAATCGGTGAATCCGGTTGAAGGAGTGGTACTGCTTGACGTTGCATGTTCGCTCCCATGAGGGCACGGTTCGAGTCATCGTTCTCAAGGAACGGGATACATGCCGTTGCGGCAGAAACAACCTGTTTCGGCGAAACGTCCATGTAGTCCACTCGGCTTGGCTCGACTGACAAGTTTTGTCCGCGGAAACGGCAAAGAACTTGTTCGTCTGCAAAGTGGCCATCTTCTGTGAGCGGCATGTTTGCCTGTGCGACGACATAGAGGTCTTCCTCATCAGCCGTCATATATTGAATGTCGCCAGTGACAAGACCTGTTTCCGGGTCAACACGACGGTATGGTGCTTCGATGAAACCGTACTCGTTCACTTTCGCATAAGACGAGAGTGAGTTGATGAGTCCGATGTTCGGTCCCTCTGGTGTTTCGATTGGACACATCCGACCGTAGTGCGAATAGTGAACGTCTCGAACTTCGAAACCAGCACGCTCACGTGTCAAACCACCCGGTCCAAGTGCAGAGAGACGACGCTTGTGCGTGAGCTCTGCGAGTGGGTTCGTTTGGTCCATGAACTGTGACAATTGCGAGCTACCGAAGAACTCTTTAAGTGATGCGATAACCGGGCGGATGTTGATGAGCGCCTGTGGTGTAATCGCATTTTGATCTTGAATCGACATACGTTCTTTTACGACACGTTCCATACGGGAAAGCCCGATCCGGAATTGGTTTTGGAGAAGTTCTCCGACTGAACGAAGACGACGGTTTCCTAAGTGGTCGATGTCATCTGTTGTTCCGACTTCGTGAAGTAAGTTGAAGAAGTAGTTGATTGAAGCGATAATATCGGCTGGCGTAATATGTTTTACGCTGCGATCGATATTGCCATTTCCGATGATGTTCAAGATACGCTCTCCATCTGGGTCATCCGGTGAGATGACTTTGATTGACTGAAGACCGAATGGCTCACCTTCAGCGACACCACCAGTTGGTTCCGCATCGATATAGCCAAGGCCGTTCTCCAAGTGCGGGAGGATACGATCTAAGTTGCGGCGGTCGAGGATCGTTCCAGCTTCGGCGAGTACTTCGCCTGTTTCCGGGTCCACGAGCGTTTCCGCTAATTTTTGACCGAACAAACGGTTCTTAAGATGAAGTTTTTTGTTCATCTTATAGCGACCGACGTTCGCTAAGTCATAACGTTTCGGGTCGAAGAAACGTGATACGAGAAGAGATTTCGCATTTTCTACCGTTGGTGGTTCACCAGGGCGGAGACGCTCATAAATCTCGATCAACGCTTTCTCTGTAGACTCCGTATTATCTTTTTCAAGGGTGTTACGAAGGTATTCGTCATCCCCGAGAAGGTCGATAATTTCTTGGTCCGTACCGAATCCGAGGGCACGCAACAACACCGTTACCGGAATTTTACGGGTACGGTCGATACGAACATAAACGATATCTTTGGCATCTGTCTCGAGTTCGAGCCAAGCACCACGGTTCGGGATGACAGTTGCGCCAAATCCACGTTTACCGTTTTTATCGAGTTTAGCGTTATAGTACACGCTCGGTGAACGGACAAGCTGGGAAACGATGACGCGTTCTGCACCATTGATGATAAACGTTCCCGATTCTGTCATGAGCGGGAAATCCCCCATGAACACTTCTTGTTCTTTGAGCTCACCTGTCTCTTTGTTTTGGAGACGCACTTTTACGCGAAGTGGCGCAGAATAAGTAACGTCGCGCTCCTTCGATTCATCGATAGAATACTTCGGCTCACTGAGCGAGTAATCGATGAACTCCAATACGAGGTTTCCTGTGAAGTCGGAAATCGGTGAAATGTCTGTGAACATTTCCTTCAATCCTTCACGCAAGAACCACTCATAAGAAGCAGTTTGAATTTCAATCAAATTCGGAAGCTCTAATACCTCACTGATACGGGCAAAGCTTCTTCTCTGACGGTGACGACCGTACTGAACAAGTTGACCAGTCAACTGATTCACCTCTCAGACCCCCAATTCTTTAGCGAATTTTTCGGGCGTAATAATCGAACATTGTCATTGAATGTCGCTCGTTTTCCGTCTCTAAAAAGCGGCAGACACGGCAGTTTCAAGCGAATTCCATTCCAATGGCATTTTATAATGTTAGCATATACGTTATAGCGAGTCAACAAGACTTCACCGTTTGTCAAGACCGAATTGCTCGGAAAATAAAGTAACCTTTTTCTTTCGCGATCGTTTCAACTTGACCAAACACCTCTTCTAATAACTTTTTAGCAGAAGGTGCTCCTTGTTTCTTTTGAATGACGACATAGATTGCTCCTCCATCGACGAGGTGCGTATGTGCTTCACGCAAGATCGTATGGACGACTTGTTTCCCCGCACGAATCGGCGGATTGGTGACAATGGCGGCAAACCGTTCTCCCCCCACCGCGTCATACGCGTGAGAAAGCCGTGTTTCGACCGTCACTCCATTACGGGCGGCGTTTTGCTCAGAGAGCGCCAGCGCACGCTCATTCACATCAATGAGCAAGGCCTCACGCCCAGAGGCATCGGCAAGCGAGATCCCCATCGGACCATAGCCGCAGCCTACATCTAAAATACGTCCCGACACATCAGGCATCTCAAACGTTTCAATTAAAAGACGTGACCCAAAATCGACCGACCCTTTCGAGAACACACCGCGGTCCGAAGTGAAATGATACTGTTTCCCTCGCAACTCGTACGTCCATGTCTCCGGGGCACTTTCCGAACGTGGATCGTTCGTATAGTAATGATCTCCCATGCGTTGAACCTCCTAACCCATTCTTCAAGGAAATAAAAGAAGCTCGCCATGGCGAGCTTCTATAGGTTGTGAAGTAGAATTACTTAACTTCAACAGATGCGCCAGCTTCTTCAAGCTTAGCTTTGATTGCGTCAGCGTCTTCTTTAGAAACGCCTTCTTTGACTGGAGCTGGAGTTCCGTCAACGAGTGCTTTTGCTTCTTTAAGACCGAGACCTGTGATTTCACGAACAGCTTTGATGACGTTGATTTTACCAGCGCCAGCGTTTGTGAGGATTACGTCGAATTCAGTTTTCTCTTCAGCTGCTGCGCCTGCGCCAGCACCTGCAACTGCTACTGGAGCTGCTGCTGATACGCCGAATTCTTCTTCGATTGTTTTTACGAGTTCGTTAAGTTCGAGAACCGTCATTGATTTGAGGTCTTCGATGAATTGCTCTTTGTTGAAAGCCATTATGGTTTTCCTCCTTTGATGTTGTGAAAAAGTTTTTTGAGTTACGCTACGCGACAAAAATTAAGCTGATTGCTCTTCTTTTTGTTCTGCGATTGCATTTGTTGCGACTGCGAGCCCACGGATTGGAGCTTGAAGTACGCTGAGAAGCATCGAGAGAAGACCATCGCGTGATGGAAGTTCTGCAAGGGCTTTGATTTCTTCGAGTGAAGAAACTTTACCTTCGATGATTCCGCCTTTAAGTTCGAGCGCTTTGTGCTCTTTCGAGAAGTCGTTCAAGATCTTCGCTGGAGCAATAACGTCTTCTTTAGAGAAGGCGATTGCTGTAGGACCAGTGAAGACTTCGTCAAGACCTTCGAAGTTCGACTGAGTAGCTGCGCGGCGAAGAAGACCGTTCTTGTAAACTTTGAACTCAATTCCAGCGTCACGGAGTGATTTACGGAGTGTAGTCACTTCTTCAACTGTAAGTCCACGGTAGTCAACAACAACTGTTCCAACGCTCGCTTGCATTTTCTCAGCGATTTCATCGACGAGTGCCGATTTCTGAGCTACGATTTTTTCGTTTGCCATGTGTTTGCACCTCCTAGTCAATTCTTATACCGGACGAGAGGCTGCTCTCCAAAAGAAATCCCTCGTATGAAGACATACGAGGGCGTAATTGTTTGAAAGTAAACCTGTGACAACAGGCTCAAGTTCGAGCAAAGACACCTCGGAAGGGTTTACGGACCGATGTCCACCTTCTGTCTACGGTAATCCAACATATTCGGTTGAACGTGTATTACTTTATCAGCGGTGTCACACGTTGTCAACAATTTATTTCAACAAGATTACTTAAGGAAATCTGCAGTCGCTACACGGATCCCAGGACCCATTGTAGATGAAAGCGAGATGTTTTTAAGGTAAGTTCCTTTTGCAGTAGCAGGCTTCACTTTCATGAGTGTTTCGAGAATTGTCTCGATGTTCTCAGAGAGTTTAGATGCTTCAAATGATTTCTTACCAACTGGAACGTGGATGTTACCAGCTTTATCAACACGGTATTCAACTTTACCAGCTTTGATATCCGCGATTGCTTTTTCTACGTCGAAAGTAACTGTTCCTGTTTTCGGGTTAGGCATGAGGCCTTTAGGTCCGAGAACACGACCAAGTTTACCAACTTCACCCATCATGTCAGGTGTCGCAACGATTACATCGAAGTCGAACCATCCTTGTTGGATTTTGTTGATGTACTCAGCGTCGCCAACGTAGTCTGCTCCAGCAGCTTCCGCTTCTTTCACTTTCTCACCTTTTGCGAAGACGAGAACTTTTTGTGTTTTACCAGTACCGTGTGGAAGTACAACGGCACCACGGATTTGTTGGTCTGCTTTCTTCGGATCTACGCCGAGACGGACAGCAACTTCGATTGTTTCATCGAATTTAGCAGTAGCTGTTTTTTGAACGAGCTCGACAGCTTCAGCGAGGTCGTATGACTTCGTGCGGTCAACAAGCTTAGCTGCTTCTTGGTGTTTTTTACCCATGTTCTTTTCCTCCTTGTGGTTAGCGGAATTTCCTCCCACATAATGAAGGGATTGAAGGTGAGCAGTATTCACCGACAACCCCAGAGACTAGCAATTAGTCTTCGATTACAATACCCATACTACGTGCAGTACCTTCAACCATAAGCATCGCTGTTTCTACAGATGATGCGTTAAGGTCAGGCATTTTAAGTTCAGCGATTTCGCGAACTTTGTCACGCTTAACCGTTGCTACTTTCTTACGGTTTGGTTCACCAGAACCACTCTCGATACCAGCAGCTTTCTTCAAGAGAACTGCAGCTGGTGGAGTTTTCGTAATGAATGTAAACGAACGATCTTCGTATACCGTGATGACTACAGGAATAATCAATCCGGCTTGGTCTTGTGTACGAGCGTTGAACTCTTTACAGAATCCCATGATGTTAACACCTGCTTGACCAAGTGCTGGACCTACTGGTGGAGCTGGGTTTGCTTTACCAGCTGGGATTTGAAGTTTAACGAGTTTAGAAACTTTTTTCGCCACGAGACACACCTCCTTAAGTCTAAAATGTGGTTTCTTGGACGTTGTGCGCCCTCCCACTCAATCTATTAGGTCGAGTTTGTACCGAAATAAAGCACAACATCAAACATTTTCGATTGTACCATCCGTTTTACGGATTAGCAAGTGGGTTTAGTTAATTTTCTGAACTTGTTCGAAATCAAGCTCAATTTTTGTTTCACGACCGAACATGTCGACCACGACTTTGAGCTTCTCTTTGTCGGCTTCAATCTCGTCGATTGTTCCTTCAAAGTTCTCAAATGCGCCTTCTTTCACGCGGACAAGGTCACCGAGTTCATAGTTGTAACGATCTTTCTTCTCGATGAGTCCCATTTGTGACAAGACGTTTGTCACTTCGTCCGGTTGGAGTGGGATTGGTTTTGCCCCACCACCCGTTGAACCGAGGAAGCCGGTGACGTTTGGCGTGTTGCGGACAACATACCATGAATCGTCAGTCATGACCATCTCTACGAACACATAGCCCGGGAAACTTTTGACTTCACGTTCTTTGATTTTCTTCTCGCCACTCTTCAATGTGACTTCTTCTTGCGTCGTTTCAGTCGGGACGAGGACGCGGAAAATTTTATCTTCCATGTTCATCGAACCGATTCGACGTTCTAGGTTTTCTTTGACGTTATTCTCAAAACCTGAGTACGTCTGGACAACAAACCATTGTTTCTCCACGGCTTTCACCTCTTCCTTAGTTAATCAATAAATTGACGAGATAACTGACCCCAGTATCTACGCCGAACACGAACAGGCCAATCACGACAACAGTCGCGATGACAGTAATGGTATATTTCGTGAGTTCTTTACGAGTCGGCCAACTCGTTTTCTTCAACTCTTTCCATACGTCGCGCAAAAAGTTCATGGTAGCTTCCTCCTACATTGAATGCCAATCTACGTTACTTTGATTCCCGATGCAGCGTATGCGCGTTACAGCGCCGACAAAACTTCTTCATTTCAAGCCGTGTCGACACGCCGTCTTTTTTTGTCGTCGAGTACTCTCGAGACCCGCATTCTGAGCAAGCGAGACTTACTTTCTTTGCCATTCATAAGCGCCCCTTTCGACTACTCTCTCTTAAAAAAGAGCGAAAAAAAAACGCCTCCTGTAAATGGCGTCTACGGACAAGGCGCTGCTTTTAAAGTATCACATAGGAGGCACGCGGTCAATAATCGGTTAGCTCGTGAGCATCCGGACGTCGACATGACGCTCGAATTTCTTCTTCACACGCTGCAACGCATTATCGATCGATTTGACATGACGATCGAGGTCGTCTGAAATTTCTTGATAAGAGCGCCCGTCTAAATAAAGACGCAAGACTTTCCGTTCGAGGTCACTCAAGATTTCATCCATCTTCGCTTCCATGAACGACTGTTCTTCCCGTGTCACGATCAATTCTTGTGGGTCAGTCGGATGTGGTGGCAAGATGACATCGAGCAGCGTCCGGTCAGACTCTTCATCAAAAATTGGTTTATCGAGTGACACATATGAGTTGAGCGGAATATGTTTTTGGCGTGTCGCCGTCTTGATTGCCGTGATCATCTGACGGGTGATGCACATCTCGGCAAAGCTTTTGAATGACGCAAGTCGCTCGTCTTTATAATCACGCACACCTTTATAAAGGCCGATCATCCCTTCTTGGACGATGTCCTCGTGATCTGCACCAATCAAAAAGTATGAACGTGCCTTCGCCCGCACAAAATACCGGTATCGTTCAATCAAAAACTCGAGCGCGTCGCTATCCCCTTCGTTGCGCGCCAATAAGACCAACTCTTCGTCTGACATTTTTTCAAACTGTTCGTACGGCCATCCGTTCATGCTCGTTACCCCCCGGCGATTGATCCTGAACTATGTAAGGTTGTGTCCCATTATAGGACTCCCTACTCCTATGCGTCAAACAAATTTCTAAAAATTCCGTCAATTGAATACTGTGTAACTCATATATGTAATAGTATACAACATTCCTTTGCAAAAAAATGTCAAAATCGAAACAAAGACGAGTCCATTTCATGAACTCGTCCGTGATTTCAATCACCTTTTGATTTGCGACGTCGCATTTCTTCAAACTTTGCTTGAATATGCGGTGGAATATCAATCGTCTTCCGATTTGCTTGTTCTTTCTCTAGCGACACGCGCTGTTGCTCAATCAGTGTTTTCGCATGCTTCCAATCTTTCAACAGTTCGGTTGCCGGAACGCGCAATGCGCCTTGACCAAAGATGACCCACTGCTCCGTGAAATCGTTCGTCGCAACGAATAATGTAATGAGCCGGTCATCCACTAATTCATGGGCACGCCGCTCAATCCATTCGTCCGCTGTCTCATTTTCTTTCGTATAGACAACGTCGACCCGACTCCGCTTCTCTTTGGATTCACGACCATAGCGCATGTGGGCGTCAAACACGATGGTGACCTCTTTGCCGGACGCAGCCTGATATTCTGCCATCGCCTCAATCAACAAATTGCGTGCTTGTTCAAAATCTACATCGCGGAGACTTCTCAAGTGAGGCCACGCGCCGATGATATTATATCCGTCGACAAGAAGGAGCTCGCGCTTCAGGATACTCATGCCAATGGATGACGTGAGCGATGCACCTCATACAGGAGGAGCGCCGCTGCAACAGATGCATTGAGTGACGTGACATGACCGACCATCGGTAAATGAACAAGGAAGTCGCACGATTCGCGCACGAGTCGGCTCATCCCCTTGCCCTCACTTCCAATGACCACAACGAGTGGCATATTTCCATCCAATCGACGATAGTCCTGACTTTCTTTCGCATCGGTCCCGACAACCCACAATCCTTTTTCCTTCAACTCTTCAAGTGTCCGTGTCAAGTTCGTCACACGCGCCACCGGAATATGCTCAATGGCCCCGGTCGAGGCTTTGGCAACCGTTTGAGTCAAACCGACCGAGCGACGTTTCGGAATGATGATTCCATGTGCGCCAACGGCATCGGCGGTCCGTAGAATCGAACCGAGATTGTGCGGGTCTTCGAGCTCATCTAGCAAAATGAAGAGCGGTGTCTCCTCTTTCGAAGCTGCGAGAGCGAACATGTCTTCGACTGTTTTGTATTCATAAGCCGCAACCGCCGCAACGACTCCTTGGTGATGTTCACTGCCAGCCATCTTCTCAAGTTTCGTTTTTGGGACGAATGACACTTGGACCGATGCTTCGTTCGCCATCGCGATGATTTGAGCGAGTGGTCCCTTTTGCTGACCTTCCATAATGAATACTTTATTCATATCACGACCACTTCGCAGTGCCTCGAGTACCGGGTTACGACCGTAAAGGAAGTCAATCCCTTCCTCCATCACATCGACTTCCTTATAGTCAGGGCGTTCTGCCTTTTGGCGACGCGCGCGATCTGGTCGTTCCCCACGAGGGCGGTCAAACGTTCGTTTCTCCGCTCCCCGATTTCCGTCATGTCGTTTCGGTCGACTCGGCTTCGAGTCGTTCGAACGCTTGTTTGATGAGTTCTTCAAGACGATCCCTTCTTTCTGTCAAATAGATATACCCAATCAGTGCCTCAAACGCCGTGGAATAACGATACGTGTGCACATCGACCCGTTTCGGAACCGATCCTGATTTCGCATTCTTTCCACGTCTGACGACAGCCTGTTCCTCTTCCGTCAACGCATCCGTCTCTAACCAAAATGTCACGACGCTCGCCTGCGCCCGTGCATTGACGTAGCGGACCGCGCCCCGGTGCAAGTCATTCGGGCGCGTCAATCCTTTCTCGAGCAGGCGTCTCCGTACAGCCATTTCGTATACCACGTCTCCCATGTAGGCGAGCGCAAGGGCATTCATTTGTTTCGGTTGCATCATAACCGCTTCCACCGAACCCCTTGGGCCGTGTCTTCGAGTTGGATGCTTTGTTCTTTTAGTAAATCACGAATCTCGTCAGCTCGGGCAAAATTACGTGCCGCCCGTGCGTCGTTCCGTTCTTGAATCAATTGGTCGATCTCGGCATCCAATAGTTCTTTTTCTTCTGCCAACGTCAAGCCGAGGACACCCGTCAATTCATCAAATAGCGACAGGACCTGTTCTAGCGTCGCTTTTGCCACATGATCGGCCTTCGCATAAATGTTCGCTTCCCGTGCCAAGTCAAAGAGGACGGTCACGGCGTTGGCCGTATTGATATCATCATCCATTGATTCGATGAAAGACGCTTTGATGGATTCAAGCTTCCGTTCCATCGACTCGCTCGCCTCTCCAAGTCCAGCTGTTACCGACAAGCGATATTCAATATTTTGATAAGCTTCCTTGATTCGGCTCCAGCCGTTCGCCGCTTGTTCAATCAATTCTCGGCTATAGTTGATCGGATGACGATAATGCACAGACAACATGAAGAAGCGCAGGACCATCGGGTCGACTTCTTTCAACGCCTCATGGACGAGGAGGAAGTTTCCGAGCGACTTAGACATCTTCTCATTTTCAATGTTAATGAAGCCGTTATGCAACCAATAGTTGGCGAACTTCGCATGGTTGCAAGCTTCTGACTGAGCAATCTCGTTCTCGTGGTGTGGGAATTTCAAATCATGACCGCCCGCGTGAATATCAATTGTTGTCCCGAGATGTTTTTTCGCCATCGCCGAGCATTCGATATGCCAGCCCGGACGTCCTTTGCCCCACGGACTATCCCATGATGGTTCATCCGGTTTAGCCGCTTTCCATAAGACGAAGTCGAGCGGGTCTTCTTTCTTCTCCCCGACATCGACACGTGACCCGGCCCGCAAATCTTCAATCGATTGCTGACTCAATTTTCCGTAAGTCTCAAACTTCTTCGTCCGGAAATACACGTCTCCTTCTGATTCATAAGCGAACCCTTCCGTCTCTAATTGACGAATGAATTCGATGATTTCTACCATCGTATCGGTAACACGCGGATGCACGTCTGCCGGTTGAACGTTAAGTGCCCCTGTATCTGCTAAATATGCCTCGATATAGCGATTCGTCAGCGTCTCCGTGTCTTCTCCTAATTCATTCGCCGTACGAATGATCTTGTCATCCACGTCTGTGAAGTTCAAGACGTATTTGACCTCGTACCCACGATACGTCAAGTAGCGACGAACCGTATCGAAGGCGATCGCCGGACGGGCGTTTCCGACATGAATGTAGTTGTAAACGGTCGGACCGCATACGTACATCGATACTTTACCCGGAACAATCGGGACAAACGGTTCTTTTTTATTCGTGAGACTGTTGTACAGCTGAATCATGTGTCTTCTCCTCCATCCGCTTTTCAAGCGTCGCTAATTTTTGTTGTAGTTCATCCACTGCCGCTTCTAAGCGTTCTTGGCATTCGCGGTCCGGATCTGGGAAACGATGATCTAGATCATGTTGCTTCACACGCTTACCGTTTCGGATGACGACACGACCTGGAATTCCGACCACGGTCGAATCAGACGGCACATCGTTCAATACGACCGAGCTCGCTCCGATTTTGACGCAATCGCCGACCGTGATGTTCCCAAGTACTTTCGCCCCCGCTGAAATAAGCACGTCACTCCCGATTGTCGGGTGACGCTTCCCTTTCTCTTTCCCCGTTCCACCCAGGGTGACGCCTTGATAGATGGTGACGTCATTCCCGATAATCGCCGTCTCACCGATGACGACACCGAAACCGTGATCGATGAACACGCGGTTCCCAAGCACCGCCCCCGGATGAATTTCAATCCCGGTCAACCAACGACTGAATTGGGCTAATAACTTGGCCACCAGTTTCATGTTACGTTTCCATAATCCGTGCGCGATGCGATGTGCCCATATGGCGTGAAGGCCTGGGTAAGTCAGTGCCACTTCTACTTTCGAACGAGCGGCAGGGTCTAGTTCCAGGACAGTCCGCAAGTCTTCGCGTACACTGCTCCAAAATCCCATAATCGATATCTCCTTTTCTTATACAAAAACAAAGACGCCCCTGTGCCAAGGCACAGAGACGCCGTAAGCGCGGTTCCACTCTGTTTGGGAAAATGCGTTCCCCTCTCAAGTCTCGTTAACGCCGAGTCACGGTCTCGACTACATATCGCCGAGACGGCTCAGAGGTGCACTTCTTCGGAGGACACATCTAGAACTCCCAGCCTAGGTTCTAGTCTCTGCAACGTGTCGTACCGCTTACTTTCCTCATCAATGCCTTTATTACGCTAATAGAGTTGTCAGACGCTTCAACACACGCTCTTTTCCGATTAACGAAATGGCGTTCGGGAGTTCTGGTCCATGTGTTTGTCCTGTCGTCGCGACACGGATTGGCATGAACAAGTTTTTCCCTTTTTGACCGGTAGCTTTTTGCGTCGCTTTTGTCGCCGCTTTAATCGCTTCCGGAGTGAAGTCTTCGATTGCTTCGAGCTGCTGTTTGAACTCTGCAAGAACAGCAGGTACCGTTTCACCTGAAAGGACAGCGTTCGCTTCCTCGTCATACTCGATTTCATCTTTGAAGAACAAGTCTGTCAACGCGACGATTTCTGCTCCGTGCGTCATTTGTTCTTTATACAATGCAATCAAGTTTGTCGCCCAATCCGCTTCCTCAATAGATACCGCCTCGGGTAATCGTCCTGCTTCTTGTAAGAATGGTAAACTGAGTGCCACCACTTCGTCAAGCGTGGCCTTCTTCATGTATACACTGTTGATCCAAGAAAGTTTTTGTTGGTCAAAAACTGCCGGACTCTTCGACAAACGTTTCGCATCAAACATTTCAATGAACTCTTCTTTCGAGAAGATTTCTTCTTCCCCGACAGGTGACCAGCCAAGGAGCGAAATGAAGTTGAAGAGCGCTGCTGGCAAGTAGCCGAGATCCGCATATTGTTCGATGAACTGAATGATCGATTCGTCCCGTTTTGATAACTTTTTATGTTGGTCGTTGTAGATGAGCGTCATGTGACCGAATTCAGGATAGTCCCAACCAAGTGCGTCATAGACCATCATCTGTTTTGGTGTGTTCGCGATATGGTCGTCCCCACGCAACACGTGACTGATCTTCATCAAATGGTCGTCCACGACAACTGCGAAGTTGTACGTTGGAATGCCGTCCTGTTTCACGATGACCCAGTCACCGAAATCTTTCGATTCAAACGAGACGTCTCCTTTGACGACATCTGTCCATTTATACGTCACGCCTTCCGGCACACGAATCCGAATAGACGGTTTACGCCCTTCCGCTTCAAACGCTTCACGTTCTTCAACAGTGAGGTTACGGTGCGCACCCGAGTAACGTGGTGCCTCCCCACGTGCGATTTGTGCTTCACGCTCTGCTTCAAGCTCCTCCGAGGTCATGTAGCATTTATAAGCAAGGCCTTTGCTCATCAACTCATTGACGTATTTCTCATAAATCGCAAGACGCTCCATTTGGTAATACGGACCGTAGTCTCCGTCACGCCCTGGACCTTCATCCCAGTCGATGCCGAGCCATTCCAAGTATTTCATCTGACTCTCGACACCGTTCAATACATTCCGTTTCTGGTCAGTGTCTTCAATCCGAAGAATCATTTTTCCGCCAGCATGGCGAGCAAATAAGTAGTTAAACAACGCCGTCCGCGCATTTCCGATATGGAGATGCCCCGTCGGACTAGGCGCATAGCGTACACGCACTTCACTCATAATAGTTCCACCTTTCTTCTCTTCTGCCCAAATAGTATACCATTTCTGTCAAGCCCGGTTGAGTAAGATGACCGCTTGCGCCGCAATCCCTTCTTCGCGTCCCGTGAAGCCCAGTTTCTCCGTCGTCGTCGCTTTCACGTTCACCTGCTCGATGTCCGCCTCAAGAAGTTCGGCAATGACCGCGCGCATCTCATCAATGTAAGGACGAAGTTTCGGACGTTGAGCCATGACCGTCGCATCTACATTTCCGAGAACGTAGCCTTGATCTTTCACGAGCTGCCAGACGTGACGAAGCAATACTTTCGAATCTGCATCTTTAAATTCCGGATCCGTATCCGGGAAGTGTTTCCCGATATCACCTGCCGCAATTGCTCCAAGTGCCGCATCCGCAATGGTATGGAGTAACACGTCCGCATCAGAATGACCGAGAAGTCCACGCTCATGTGGGATTTCGATTCCCCCTAAGATTAACGGACGTCCTTCTGCAAATGCGTGTACATCAAAGCCTTGACCAATTCTCATTGTAATTCCTCCTTCGCTAAAATCGCGTCGCCGAACAATAAATCTTCGGGCGTCGTCATTTTGATGTTGTGATAGTCCCCAAGGACCACTTGTACCGATTCGCCGAGCCACTCAAACAAACTGGCATCATCCGTTCCCATCACCTGTTGTTCGACCGCTCGTTCATGTGCCGCCAAAATCGCTTTCGCCTGAAAGGCTTGCGGCGTTTGTGCCAACCATAAGTTTTCACGGGGAACGGTGCGTTCGATGTGATGACGTTGAACTTGTTTGACCGTATCTTTAACGGGTACCGCCAAGATGGCACCACCTTGCAGTGCCGCTTCAGCCACTTGATGCAACTGTTCACGTTTTACAAACGGACGCGCACCGTCATGAATCATCACAATCGTATCGGGTGCAACAACCTTCAGTCCTGCATGGACACTCTGTTGTCGTTCTTCCCCTCCTGCTACGTATGTAACCGGCGTCTTCATCTGTGACGTCATCGCCTCGAACCAGTCACGTTCTTCTGGTCGGATGGCTAACACCATTCGTTCGCACCACGGATCGGTATCGAACGCCTGTAACGTCCAAGCAATAATCGGTTTGTCACGGAGCGTCAGCATCAACTTATTCGCATCCGCACCCATCCGCTTCCCTCTTCCCGCAGCCGGGATGACAACTGTATAAGCTACCATGTTAATACCTCTCTTCGTGAAAAAAGAGAGCGCTCTCGCGTCTCTTTTTGATCCGTTATTCCGGACGGGCAAAAATCATACGGCCTGCAGACGTTTGTAAGACACTCGTCACAACGACAGGAAGCGTCTTCGAAATCAATTTACGTCCGCCCTCCACGACAACCATTGTCCCATCCTCAAGGTAAGCAACCCCTTGATTCTGCTCTTTTCCTTCTTTAATAACTGTCACGACCATCTCTTCACCAGGAATGACAATCTGTTTGACGGCGTTCGCCAAATCATTGATGTTCAAGACCGGTACATTTCGTACCTCACACACTTTATTTAAGTTGTAGTCATTCGTAACAACAATCCCGTTTTTCAGTTCAGCTAGTTTAATCAATTTGATGTCGACTTCCGGTACGTCTTCGAAGTCTCCATCATAGATTTCAACCTGGATGCGCTTGTTCTCTTGTAGTTCCTTCAAGATGTCCAGTCCACGACGTCCACGATTCCGCTTCAACGTATCCGAGGAGTCGGCGATGTATTGCAGTTCGCCGATGACGAACTGGGGCACAATCAATGTTCCTTCCACGAATCCAGTCGTCGCAATATCCGCGATTCGACCATCGATGATGACGCTCGTGTCTAAAATCTTATCATTAGAGCGTTGGACCGGTTCAGCCGCAGGCTTTTCCCGTTCGCTCTTCACAAATAGTTTGATCCATTCGTTACGCTTCCGATAGCCGACCGCGAAACCAAAGTAACCAAACAGGGCCGTGACAAAAATCGGAACGATTTTACTCAGTAAGAAAATATTCGTGACTTCAAGCGATACACTAATCAAAAAGGCAATCAAGAGCCCGATGATGAGACCGATCGAACCGAATAAGATATCCCCTACCGGTAAACGGACGAGCCGTTCTTCGACAAAACGAATAAATGCAACAACACCATCTGTTAAGAATAAACTAAGAATGAAGAAGATAAGTCCACCAATCAAACTTGCTACGTATGGAATCGTTAACCACTCCGGCACATTCATGCCAAGGTCTGCTAATAAAAGCGTCGCTTCGATGATTCCGAACCAACCCACGACGAGTCCAATCAAAATAAATCCGATTCGTACAGCAATCTTCACTCATTCCACCTCCTTCTATATGAAATAAAATTTCAAAAAATAACACTTTCATTGTAACATGATTTTTTCAATCACGTTCGTTACAAAGCGTTAAAAACTGCCAGTGGCGACCCGTTAGAACGGAATCGCCAACTGGAGTGCTTCATCCACTGTTCCGACCCCGACGACTTCAATCCCTGCCGGAGCGGTCCATCCCCCCATGTTATTTTTCGGGATGATGGCCCGTGTAAAACCTAGTTTTGCCGCCTCGGCGACACGTTGCTCGATTCGGGAAACCCGTCGCACTTCCCCAGTCAATCCGACCTCACCGATGCAGACATCCGTCGGACGAGTCGGACGATCGCGGAAACTCGAGGCAATCGAGATACAAATCGCAAGGTCAATCGCCGGTTCGTCCAGTTTGACGCCACCGGCTGCTTTCAAGTACGCATCCTGCGTCTGAAGCAAGAGACCGGAACGTTTTTCGAGCACGGCCATGAGCAGCGCGACTCGGTTTTGATCAATGCCCGTGGCCATACGTCTCGGGTTCCCGAACGATGTCGGAGAGATGAGTGCTTGGAGTTCCACGAGTACCGTCCGCGTACCTTCCATCGAGGCGACAACGGTCGAACCCGATACGCCCGCCGTGCGTTCCTCCAAGAATATTTCAGATGGATTAAGCACTTCCTCTAGTCCACTCTCTTTCATCTCGAAAATGCCAATCTCGTTCGTCGATCCAAAACGGTTTTTCACCGCCCGTAAAATACGGAACGTATGATGACGCTCCCCTTCAAAATAAAGTACCGCATCGACCATATGTTCAAGTAAGCGCGGGCCGGCAATCGACCCTTGCTTCGTCACGTGACCGACGATGAAGACCGCAATCCCTCGCGTTTTCGCAATTTTCATGAGGGCGGCCGTACATTCTCGAACTTGTGACACGCTCCCTGGCGCCGATTGAATCTCATCCATATATACCGTTTGAATCGAGTCAATGATGACAAATCCAGGTTGCTCCTCATCAATAACCCGTTCGATCATCAACATGTCCGTCTCAGCGAGCACGAACAAGTCATCGGTCGGTAAACCGAGCCGTTCCGCACGAAGTTTTGTCTGTTTGAGAGATTCCTCCCCCGAGATGTATAACACCTTTTTACCACTATGGGCTAAGTGAGCGCTAACCTGTAACAGAATGGTCGACTTCCCGATTCCCGGGTCCCCGCCGACTAAAACGAGTGAACCTGGGACAATCCCACCGCCGAGGACACGGTCAAATTCACGACTATTCGTATGCACGCGCGTCTCTTCTTGTGAGACGACGTTCGCTAAGCGTTCCGGTTTCAATTGTCGCGATGAACTATGCACAAAGGCCGCTCCACGTTTGGCTTTCTTCTCTTCTACAAACTCTTCGACGAGCGTATTCCATTCATTACAACCCGGACAACGCCCCATCCACTTGGCTGATTCATATCCGCACGATTGGCAGACGTATTTCGTTTTAATTTTGGCCATAAGTTCCCTTCCTGTCTAAAAAAAGCTCCCTCTAAACGACGAGGGAGCTGAATGTTTTACTGAACTACACCTTCGTTACGAACGACGAACTCTCCATCTTGTACGTCGAGCGCAACTTTACTGCCTCTAGCGATTGTGCCGCCGAGCATTGCTTCTGAGAGGCGGTCCTCCACTTCCCGTTGAAGGGCACGACGGAGAGGACGAGCCCCGTATTCCGGATCGTAGCCGACATCGGCAATTTTATCGAGTGCCGCATCCGTCAAGCTGAAATCAACACCTTGTTCGGCGAGACGTTTCTTAAGTGTCTCTGCCATAAGTTTGATGATTTCTTGAATGTGCTCTTTTTGAAGTGAATGGAATACCGTGATTTCATCAATCCGGTTCAAGAACTCAGGTCGGAACGCTTTCTTCAATTCCTCGAGTACTTTGTCCTTCATTTCCGTATATTCACGTTTCACATCATCTTCCACTGTGAATCCTACATATTTGTTTCGTTGAAGCGCTGCGGCTCCGACGTTAGACGTCATGATGATGACTGTGTTTCGGAAGTCGACTGTGCGACCTTTCGAATCCGTCAAGCGACCGTCGTCTAACACTTGAAGCAAGATGTTGAATACTTCTGGGTGCGCTTTTTCGATTTCATCGAGTAGGATAACCGAGTAAGGTTTCCGACGCACTTTTTCAGTCAATTGACCGCCTTCTTCGTAACCAACATAACCAGGAGGCGAACCGACGAGACGGCTCGTCGCATGTTTTTCCATGTACTCGGACATGTCGATTCGAATGATGGCATCTTCATCGCCAAACATCGCTTCGGCAACTGCACGGGCGAGCTCTGTTTTCCCGACTCCGGTCGGTCCGAGGAAGATGAATGACCCGATTGGACGTTTCGGATCTTTCAATCCGGCCCGGGCGCGACGGATCGCACGGGAAATTGATTTCACCGCATCGTCTTGACCGATGACACGGTTGTGAAGAATCGATTCGAGTTTGAGGAGACGGTCTGTCTCTTCTTCGGCAATCTTCGTGACCGGTACACCTGTCCAGTTCGCAACAACTTGAGCGATATCTTCTTTCGTCACTTCAAGTTTTTCGTTACCTTGCTTGTTCTGCCATTCTGCTTTCAACTCTTCTAACTCATCGCGTAACTTCTGTTCCGTATCGCGAAGGGAAGCTGCTTTTTCAAACTCTTGGCTTTGTACGGCAGAGTCTTTCTCTTTACGAATCGATTCGAGACGGGATTCCAACTCTTTCAAATTCGGTGGTGCCGTGAATGAGCGAAGTCGTACTTTTGATGCCGCCTCGTCGACGAGGTCGATCGCCTTATCCGGCAAGAAACGATCGGAGATGTAACGGTCAGAAAGGACGACCGCCTCATGAATCGCCGTATCTGTAATTGTCACACGGTGGTGTGCTTCATAGCGATCGCGTAACCCGAGTAGGATTTGTTCAGCTTCTTCTGTTGTCGGTTCGTTCACTTGAATCGGTTGGAAGCGGCGCTCAAGCGCTGCATCTTTTTCGATGTACTTCCGGTATTCATCTAGTGTAGTCGCCCCGATACATTGAAGTTCACCGCGAGCCAATGACGGCTTAAGAATGTTAGAGGCGTCGATTGCACCTTCTGCACCACCCGCACCAATCAATGTGTGTAACTCATCGATGAAGAGAATGACGTTACCGGCTTGACGAATTTCGTCCATCACTTTTTTCAAGCGATCTTCGAATTCACCACGATATTTCGTGCCTGCGACAAGCGTTCCCATATCGAGCACCATGACGCGTTTGTTTCGAAGCGTTTCAGGTACCTCGTTGTTGATGATTTGCTGAGCGAGACCTTCGACGACCGCTGTTTTCCCGACTCCTGGTTCCCCAATTAGAACCGGGTTGTTCTTCGTCCGACGCGACAACACTTCGATGACACGTTGAATTTCGCCTGCGCGTCCGATGACCGGATCCAAACGAGACTCGCGCGCTTGTTGTGTCAAATCGCGTGCCAATCCGTCAAGCGTTGGTGTTGCGGCGCTCGCCCCAGGTTGCGAAGCATTTGAAGATGACTCCGTGTTCCCGAGAAGTTGCAACACTTGTTGGCGTGCTTTCGTCAAACTGATTCCAAGGTTATTGAGGACGCGTGCCGCGACCCCTTCTCCTTCACGAATCAATCCTAGAAGGATGTGTTCCGTTCCGACGTAAGAGTGTCCCAATTTCCGAGCCTCATCCATCGAGAGCTCAATGACCTTTTTCGCACGCGGTGTGTAATGAATTGTCGATCCATTCTCTGAACCACGTCCAATCAATGATTCTACTTCTTGTTGGATTTTTTCAGAGGTCAATCCGAGGGCGAAGAGCGCTTTTGCCGCGATTCCTTCTCCTTCACGAACCAATCCTAATAAAATATGTTCTGTACCAATATTATGATGGCCAAGACGTACGGCTTCCTCTTGTGCTAAAGCTAATACGCGTTGTGCTCGTTCTGTAAATCGTCCAAACATCATTGACATAACCTCCTTATAGTTGGATCAAACTAAGCCTTGATCTAACGTCCGACGAACAAGTGTCGCTCGTTCTCGATCCCGTTCTTGCGTAGATAATGTTTTCCCGAAATGTTTTTGTAGAAAACCTGATTGTAACCGAACGATGAGTTCATGGAACTTCGGCGGACTCCAATCAGACAAAATCCCTAAGTCACTCGCTAAATGTAAATCAGATAGTCGCTCAATGGCTTCCGTAGAAGAAAGAAGTTTGGCATATCGTAAAATACCATATGACCGATAAAACCGATCCTCTAACTCTTCTTGTCGATGTGCGATGAGCTCTTCACGCGCATGACGTTCTGCTTGAATCACTTGTTCTGTCACTTCCATAAAGTCAGCTAACAGTTGTGATTCATGACTGCCTAATGTCCGCTGATTTGACAGCTGGAACAACCGTCCTGCCGCATCGCTACCTTCTCCGTAACGACCTCGAATCGTATAGCCGAGTTTTCGAAGCTCTCGCAAAATGGGGCTGATTCGACCCGT
>NZ_LR733458.1:0-1466 GCF_902506255.1 Exiguobacterium sp. 8H
GCCATTAAAACGTACCACTCTTGCAATTTTATTCATCAAAGAGTGACAAACAATTTACCGATCGATGCCAAAGTCCCGCCCAACCGCAATCACAACCATAAAGTCTACATAAACTATACCTCGGAGAACGCACAAGACTTGGCGCTGGGATTCGTCTGAACATCTTAAAAATGTCACTTCACAGCTTCAAGTGCATATTGAAATAAATATATTGTTCTTAACAGGCACAGCTCAAAATCATTATCAAGATCACTATCCCACTGACCCTCGTTCAGCATCCGTTTCACGTGTTAAACCACTAAGGATATTTAAATGGCCTTCGTCCATCGTTGGTTCCTCAGTCTCGTCATCGCCGAGAGCGCGAATTTATCATTTGTATTCAACCAGATCTAATTGAGGCGAATATCAAATTTGAAAAAACACTTAATCTCAAAAGCACAGATCCATGAGTTAAGCCAGGACGACACAACTACCATCATTATGTCTTCCCACCATTTATTCTTTTCTCGCACAACGTAACTCAGCAACCGCCCCATTTCGACATTACCCCGCACTGCCATGTAATCACCTCTCGACGCCCAAGCATTGTCTTTATTAACTTCGTCCTCAGACAACCGTACGCTCGTTCACCGACAAAAAGGTACTTCACTTACTTCGCTTCACCTCGTGAGAAAGTTCCAACTCGCAAAACTGTCCAAGCGATTATCCAAAAAGGACTGCCTCTGTAGTATTTCTTAATTTCGTGACAGACAAAGAAGGCGTCTCATCGAATCAAACGCAAAAAAGACGAAATAGCTCACGCGATGTGAGTTATTTCGTCAATATTTCATGTGACATTGTAAGATCTATGCGATTCAACACAAAGCCAAGACCCGAAACCGTCGGAGATTCGAAAAATTCGAGAACTTTTCCGTGTCATATAAATTTAGATTATCGTTTTTTTGAGAACCTCTTAATGCTTCAGCCTAGAGAAGCTAACATGTAAAGTTATTAAAAAGTTCAAACCCCATCTTGGAAAGTAACGAGAAATTCAACAATCTTCTCCAAATCCTTTTTTGAAGGGTTCGGACTATTCTGAGAGTCGGTGATAACGAACTAACAATCATGTCTACTTAAACTAACTGTGGGTCAAGGAGATATGGTATTCAATTTAACAAACTATCTACTCCAAAAATTCTTCAATTAAAGATACATCCGTTTCAGAAACTACTATTTTTCTATTCAAATAATAATTCACCAACTTTATTACTTCTTTCTTCTCCTTTTCAGATGGAATTGAGCTTATGTGACGAATCGGAATATGCGGAATAGATTGAGAACTGACTCGGCGAGTACTAAGTATTAAATCATAATCAGAAAAAAAGTTAAGAACCGAGCTATAATAGCTAATACCAGTTCTAATCTCCAAAGAATTAGAAAACCATCCCTGTATAGTTGAACTTAGATATGATTTCTCATGTTCATAT
>NZ_LR733459.1:0-10357 GCF_902506255.1 Exiguobacterium sp. 8H
TCTGTCCGGTGGACGCGTCCACGGTGTCTTCTGGGGCCGGAGCGCCCTCTGGGGGCGTGAAACGCGTGATCGGGCCGTCATACACACGGCGTTCGCGCCATGCGATGACCTGGTCCATGTATTCCTTGAACAACAGGTCTTTCTGTTCCTGCGTCATCCAGTCCTCGTCCACCGGTGATTCCGGGGCCGGGGTATAGCCCCGCCCGACCTTCGTCTCGACCGGGGCCGCAACTGGCGCGGGCGTCGAGGGCTCGGGCTCATGCGACACGGCGGTGGACGACAACATGTCCAGCGCCTGTGTCAGCGACGCCTGTATGCCCCCCTGATCCATTCGGACGTCTTCCCCGTCCTCCAACAGGCGCGCCACGTAGACGTCCGCCTGGACGTACATCAGCTCGTCGATCGGACGGTCGGCGTGCGCCGCGCGACTGCCGACCTCGCCGACGCTTCTCGACGGGTCGAACCACTCTGACAGGTACTCGTACCGGTAGCGCATCCGCGACTCGCCCTTGTTGAAGATCGGGTACGAGAACATCGGGCTCCCGTCGAGCCGTTTCCGTTTCAACGGACGGAACAGGATCCACTCGCGTTCCTGGAGGTGCATCAGCTCGTTCGGGGTCATGAGCGCGCGCTCATGGCTCGACTCGTTGAAGCTCTTGTCGAGCGTCAACAGCGCGCCCTGACGGGAGACGGTCGTCTCCGTCCGGTTCCCCAACAGGTCCGAGAACATCTTGCACGTCTCATAGTCCGCCGAGTGGATGAACACCTGGTAGCCACAGTTCCCGGCGACCGTCTTGGCGATGTGCTCGTTGTACTGTGCGACGAGCTGGCCGTACGCCTGGAGGTACAGGTGGAACCGGATGTTCCGGCTCAGGCACACCGTCACGATGCTCTCGAGTCCCTCGATCGGAGGCATGTTGCCGAACTCGTCAAGGATGAACAGCACCTCGCGCGTGCATCGTTGGCCCGGGCGTCGGGACGCCTCCTCGACGAGCAGGAAGTACAGCTGCTTGATGAACAGCGACGCGATGACGTGATACTTCCGGTCGTAGTCCGGGACGATGAGGAAGATCGCCGTCGGGCGCTCCTCGTCGAACCCGACGGCCGACAGGTCGACCGTGTCGAGGCTCATCATCCGTGCGATCTGGTCCGACGTGAACGCCTGGAATTTCTCCAGTAGCGACAGGCAGATCCCACTGCGCGCCTTCTTCTCGGCGAAACTGAACGAGGCGTACGCCGTCTTGGCAGGGTGGGACGGGTCCATCCCGTCGTAGTAGGCGTCGAGCGGGAAGAACTCCTGCCCGGTCTCGGGGTCCTTGATCGGACGATATTCCTCGAGCATCTTCGTCATCTGGTAGATCGTGACGCGGTCCCACGAATGGCGGTCATAGTAGGCCTCGTCCCTGCCCGGGACGAGCCGGCGCAATTGCTGCTCGACCTGCGCCGCCTCCTCGCACACGGCGAGGATCAGTGCCTTCGCGAGCGCGCGTGCCGACGATATCCAGAAGTTCGTCGGGTCCTTCGGGTCGTAGAAGAACGAGACCACGACGGTCTCGGCATAGGCGACGGCACGGTCGAGGTTCGGCCGGCCGCCTGTGGCCTTCGCCTCGGCGAGCCCCTGCCGATAGGCGCGGATGACCGCCCCGAGCGGGTTGTACGGCATCGAGTTCGTCGGGTCGGCCAGGTTCAGCGCGAGGACGCGGTACCCGCGTTCTTCGAGCGTCGCCCGGGACGCCGTGTAGAGCTCGCCCTTGGGGTCGTGTAAAACCATGCTCGACTGCTTCTCCGCCCGGCTGTACAGGTCGATCGACGGGAAGATCGACGTCTCGCCCTTCCCGGAACGGGTCGTCCCGTAGATCAGGAAGTTGTAGGCGTCGTCCTCGATATAGATGTCATAGCGCCCGTCCTTGCGCCGTCGGCGCGAGACGGGGAACCCGCCCTTCCCGGGGAAGCGTTCGCCCGCCTCGGGTACCGCGCGATACTCGTCGGCGAGGTCGCGGTGCTCGGTGAAGCGTTCCGTCCCGTGGGACGTCTCCGAGAGCGGCCGGTTGACCCGGCGCAGGGTGTACACCCAACGCGCGACGCCGAACGTCACGAGCAACATCGCCACGCCGTAGACGCCGAGCGCCAGGGTGGTCGTCTGGAGCCCGAGCGCGAGGATCGCGTCGAGCCCCCCTCCCGTCATCTCGCCCGTCATCGCCCCACGGGCCCAGCCCATGAGGACGGTCAAGGCGTTGACGAGAAACGCGCTCAGGGCGATGGCCAGAACGTACAACAGCAACAACAACGGCACGAGCACGCGCCAGTCGCCCGCCCACTCGCTCCAATCCCTGTCGCGGTCGAGCCGCCAGTCCCGACGGTCGATCTCACGCTCGCGGACCTTGTCCCGCATCGTGAAACGACGCCGTCTAGAAAATCGTACCATACACTTCCTCCTCCTTCATCCGACTCTGGGGGATGTTCCCGTTTCTGTCACGTCCTGCCCGGACGACATGGGGAAGGGGGCTCATTTCCTCGCCCCCTCTTTCGTCTCTTGTGTCTCTTTCGTCACGCCCTTCTTTTCTTTCGGGTTCGCCCCGACCAGTGCACGCTCGGCCGCCTGCCGGCGCTTCAGGCGCTCCGGCGACTCCGTGATGCCACGGGTCGACAACGCCGTCTCCCAGTCCTTCGCCCGATACGCGAGGTCGAACTGCCCGTTCGCGGTCGGATATTCGTCCTGGAACGTCTCGAGCGTCGCCCAGTCCCCGGTCTTGCTGATCTGGTCGGCGACGAGCTGATGGTCGCCGTCGCTCATGGCCACCGCGTCGTCGATCCGTCCTGTCTCGACGAGATAAGGGACCAGCAGGCGCCGGTCCTCGTCCCGGAGGTTCCCGGTCTCGATCAGCTTGTCGATCGTCCGGGCGTCCCCGAGCAGGAGCGCCGTCGTCAGGTCGACACGCGCCTCGAGCGCCTCGAGCGTCTCCGCCTCTGCCACGCCAGGCGTCGGCGAGGCGTTCCCTTGCATCGTGTAGAGCACGCCGCCACCCACAACCGCGGTGGCGAGGAAAAAGGTCGTGATGAGGGGCCACGGCCGGCCACCGGCGGCTCCGGGTGAGGGCGTCCGTCCTTCCCTTCTCGCCTTTCGTTCCGCCACGCGCGCCTCCTTCGCGCGTACCTTCAGCTCGGCCTTCTCGGCCTTCCATGTCGTCCCGAGGACGGTCTCGATGTGGTCGAGACGGGCGATACGCTCCTTACGTTGCGCCTTGTCGAGCCGTTTGTCGGTCCGTACCGCCTTGCGCAGTCGTTTCAGCCGGTCCTCGATGTGGTCGAGGAGCCCGGTGTCGTCCGTGATCGTCGCCTGCAACAGCGACGTCCCGGTGCCGGCCTCCACCAGCTCATAGGCGTGGGGCCCTTCTTCCTCCTCGGCGACCCGATCGGCCGCCTCGTGGAGCGTGAACTCATCATCCCCGAGGCGCACGCGCGCATGGGGGATCGCCGTCTTCGCTTGCTTCGTCATCTTGATTCCTCCTTCGTCCTGTCTCAGTCTTCTGACAACAACAGTGCCACGCCGACGACAAACAACGTGACGCCCAACACGGCACTCATGATCCGTTTCGCCATGTGCCCACTCCCTTTCTTTGCTTCTTCGCTTCTACCGGCGTGTGACGGGGCAGGGGTCCCCTGCCCGCACCGCCGAGACGCCCCTTTCGGGCGATCAGGTCAGGATCAGAACAGACGGGTGAGCCCGTCGAGCATGACCCCGAACACCTGCGTCTCCTTCAAGCTCTTGACGATCGCTGTAACGCCAAGGACGATGAAGAGACCGACAAAGGCAGCAATCCAGATCGCCTTCGCCTTCTCACGTCCCTCGCGCCCACCGAGCATGAAGTAGTACCCGCCGACGAGGAAGATGAGTGCCACAAGAGCCCACGCTGGTTTTTGGGCAAATGTCACGAACTGATTGACTGCGGTGATAAATTCATCCATTCCATTTCACCTCCTTTCACTGTTCTTGTTTCTCGAACCAAAACACGACATCTGTCGTTTGTTCCTCAATCAACCCGTATCGTTTGGCAACGGCATATTGACTGTGGTACTGATTCAAACTATTGATAAACCCGCTGATTTTGTTTCTGAATGACTCCAGAGATAGCGAGCCCTTTTGGATGTTGCAACTGCCACATGCAGGGACTTTGTTTTCTTCCGTGTCTAGTTCCGGATGGATACACGTCCCATCCGTCCAATTGCGTCGGATCGGCTCGAAATGGTCGGCATGCCATCCCTTTTCCTCAAGCCTGCATCCGCAGTACCAGCAACGGCCACCCGACTTCTCGAAGATGGCCCGCCGTTTCTTGTTCATCGGCTCCTGACCCTTCCCGTCCCCATGAACAGGACGCCCTCCTCGCCGAACCAGTCGCCATGGCCCTGTCGACGTTCCGCCTCGATCCATCCCACACTGGTCGCCTTACGGCAGGCGACGTGCGGGCGTGTCGTGCCCGGCATGCCCGTCACATGGCGCAACAGTTGCCGGGCCCTCAGTGGCCCGCCAGGGGTCACCACGACCGCGTGCCCGCCGTCATGCAAGGTGAACAGGTACACGTCTCGTTCTTGTCGGATCGGATGACTCCAACTAGCGTGCGTCGTGGTCTTCCACGTGTCCGGTGTCGCCTTCATCGCGCCCGTCTCCTTTCTTCGTCGTTTCTCTCGCCTTGTCGTCCTCCCCGGCCTGCGTCTGTTCGACGAGCTCGGCGAGCGCATCGAAGCCCGCATCGAAGCAGGCACGGTGTTGTTCGACGAGCCAGTCCTCGTAGGCGATCCCTTTGACGCGGAGCACCATCGCGGCCTGTTGTTTGGCACGCGCCTGTTCGGCGCGGGATGTCTTCGGCGTCAGTGTGGACGCCTTCTGTTTCTTCTGTGTCATCTCGTTTTCACTCCTCGATTCTTGATGGTTCCCTGGTATCGGTTTCTTGTTCTCGAAGGCGGTCCCGCCGTGTCACATCACCCGCATGCGACGCGGGTGACGGTCTCGGTCAGTCTCGTCCGGGCTGACGGTGGCAAAGTCGCCAGCCCTGCTTCACCAACAAATCCATCTCCCACTGGGGCGCATCGGGGACATAGAGCACGCAGCGCGCGCCCTCGTCCCGTCGCTCCAGCAAGATCGGACGGCGACCGCGGTAACGGGCGACCGGTCGGCGCATCATGCCGTCCCCGCCCGTCGGGGACGACGGTGTCGGGTCGGACGGACGATGTAGTAGCACCCGTCACGTCGCGCGACGAACGCCGGGTACGTGAAGCCACGGTCCCGCATCAGGTTCGCGGGTGGCGATGGCGGGCTGTACAGGTGAAGGACAGCCGCAAAGCATGTGCGTAGCGTCCGCCCGCCCGCCGCGTTCCGTTTCGGCGTCCACGCGCCCTCCCGTTCACAGAAATGGTTCGCCCGTGGACCGAGCGCCCTCAGCTCGTGATAGGCGAGCATCGGCCCGTCGAGGTCGCAACGATAGGCGAGGATCGGGGCGATCCCGAGCGCCTCGCCGTATGTGCGCATGACCTCCGCCCAGACCGGCATCCCGGCCCGGAACGTGTCGATCGCCTCGTGGAGTCCCGAGCCCGGGACCACCTTGTACCATCTCGGCCGTCGTCGGCGCCTGGCCGGCCTCACTGCGATGTGTCGTAACTCCTTGTGGCTCACTTCTCCCCACCCTCTCCTATGAAACGGAAGTGTTTTAGTGGGACGTCGATCAACATGCCATCTGTTTTGACGACTGCCACCGGGTGTGCGATCACTCCGCCACCATGGCCACCGGCCTTCACAGACGGACCTACCGGTTTCGAGAACTGGAACACGCCGATATATTCGACGTCGATCCACTCAAGGCCATCCATCAGACGCGCTTGCGCTCTCATGAGATCACCCCTTCCTGTTCGAACGTTTCGGCCACTTGGCGAAACTTCTCGTCTGCGAACTCTTCTGGCATATGGATAGCCTGGCCTAAGAACGCGACCTCGCATTCCAACCGATCCGCGACGACCCGATACCTGAAATCGAACGGGGCCACCTGCCCGACGTCCACCTTGAAATGGATGCTGTGGGTGTCTCCACCCTCTTTCAGCAGTCGGAACAGCCTGTACTCACTCAACGGTTTGCTCATCATATCTCTCCTTCCTGTTCGTCCAACGTGTTCCCGGCCCTCGGACCGGTCACCATGTCGCCATGGTCGGATGTGCGGCCTACGTGTTCATGTCGTACGTCGTGCGGTGTGGTGCTGTCTTCGGGTGCCGGCCCGGTGATACGTCGGGACGGGTCTTGCCTGACGACACTCGCCGTGCCGGTGGTCATTGGGTGTGCCCGGGTGTTTGCCCGGGGCACGGGTGCGTATAGCCACGACCGGTCCACCCTGTCGCGCCACGCCGATATGTACAGACACGGGGAACTGATTGTCAAGGTTCGCCCGCCGGGGCGGGAGATTGGTCCGTGTTTTGGGTCATGCGTCGTAGGCCGCACATCCGACCGCCGGACCGGGGTCCGGCGTGGCGTGCGTTCGTGCGGTGATACAGCATCTGGTTCCTTCGTCAGTGTACGGATATGCCGGTCAGCGACGGAACAGCTTCCGTTTGCGTGGCCAGAGCAGGAGCAACAGCCCGACGCCGGCCAGCGCGATCCCGGCCTGTTGGGCCAGACGGACCCACTCCTCGCCGGTCTTCGGCAGTTTGCCCGGGAGCGTCGCCGGTTCCGGTGTCGCCGTCAACGTGCCACGGTCGACGATCTTCTCCTTCTCGACGATCTTCTCTTTCTCGACCGTCTTCTCGGTCACTTTCTCCGTCACGGTCTCGGTCACGACCTCGCTCGGCTTCGCGGGCGGTTCCGGGGCGGGCTCCGCCTCGTTGTCGATGTCGAGGGAGACGACCTCGTCGTCCGTCTCGATCGTGAACGCGTGTTCCGTGTCGTCGAGGACATAGCCTTCCGGCGCCTCGACCTCGGTCACGGTGTACGTGCCGTGGGGCAACAGGATCAGGGCGACCCCGTCCTTGTCGCTCGCGATCCGTCCGACGTCGACGCCGTCCGCGTCACGGACGAGGAACGTCGCGCCTTGAAGCCCTTCACCGGTCTCCGCGTCCCGTTTGAACAGGCGCAGCGTGCCACGGATCATGCGGTTCGTGACCGTCTTCTCGACGACCTGACCCTGTTCGTCGATCGTGACCGGGATGGCCACCTCGTCGAGGACGTAGCCGTCCGGTGCGCCGGTCTCGACGAGCTCATAGGTGCCATGTGGGAGGGTGACACGGGCGTGCCCGTCCTCCCCGGTCGTGACCGTCTGGAACACCGCGCCATCAGGCGTGAGGATGTCGAACGTCGCGCCCGGGAGCGCCTCGTCGGTCTCGGCGTCCGTCTTGAGGACGTCGAGCGTGCCATAGATGTAGTCGTTGACGACCTCGAGCTCGATCACCTGCCCGTCCGTGCGGACGTCGGCGTAGAAACGGGTGTCGATCGCGTCATAGCCGGGTGCCGGCTTCGTCTCGACGATCTCATAGCGCCCATACGGGAGCTCGACCTCGTAACGGCCGTCGGCGTCGGTGAACCCTTCAGCGACCTCCGTCCCCTCGGCGTCGAGGATGAGGAACTCGGTCTCGGGGATCGGTTCCCCGGTCTCCGCGTCGACCTTCAGGATGACGACCTTCCCACGGATCGTGTCGTTCGTGACGGTGATCCCGACCGTGGCGTCACGGTCGACCGTCGCCTCATGCGGGGTCTTGTCGAGGACGTGGCCTTCCGGCGCGCCGGTCTCGACGACGTCCACCTTCCCGACCGGGAGATTCTCGAGGATCGCGACGCCCGAGGCGTCGGTCACGACGTCATGCGTCGCGCCGGTGACGTCCGTCACCTGGAATGAGGCGCCCGAGAGGGGCGTGGCGTCTTCCCCTTCCTTGAGGATGCGGAGCGCGCCCGTCGGCGTGGAGCCGATCGAGATGCCACCGCCGTCGAAGTTGCGGTACTTGTTGTAGACGCTCACCGGCTCGAAGCCGTCCGCCGAGAGCGTCGCGTCGTTGCGATACTCATACTGGACGACGTCCGCCTTCGTGCGATAGGTGACGAGATACGTCTTCGTGATGTCGCCGAGCTCGAGCGTGAACCCGTCCGGTTTCGTCGTCAGCGTGTAGTCACCGGCCGGGACCGGCTTGACGCCACTGGCAGAGAAGCCGTACTCGTCGGTGTCGATCGTGCCGACGGTGACCGTCGAGGCCATGAGCGTGTGCCCCGGCTTGACGACATCGACGACCTTCGCGCCCTTGAGCGCGTCCTTGTTCTGGTTGATCCGGACCGACCAGAGGATCTCGTTGCCGTTCTGTACCTGGGCGCTCGCCCACTTGTACAGATGCTCGTCGAGCGGTTCGTCCTTGAGGATCGTGATCGGGTGCGTGCTCTCGGCGCCGTCGGCGACGAACGCGAGGGCATCGGAACGGTCTGTCTTCGAGAACGGGTAGTGGAACTGCCCCTCGACGATGATGTGACCGCTCAGGTTCGTCTTCTCGGTCGCGGTCTCGTTGAACGTGAACGTGAGCACGCGGTTGACGACCTTGCCTTCCCCGACGACCGTCCCCGCGTCATCCTTTAGAGGAAACGTGAAGTCGGTGACGGTGAGCTGGTCTGGCAGTCGCACGGTGTGCGACTCGCCGGCCTTGACCGCGTCCTTCTCGGTCCAGTCGATGCGCACCTTGACGCGTTGGTCACGGGTGATGGTGTCGATCGGTTGCCCGCCGTCAGACAGCAGTGTGACGCTGTCGATGAGCGCGCCGGCGGCGTTCGCCGGGACGCCCGAGAAGACGAGCAGGAACGCCAGCATGGCGGCCAGCACCCGTCGCCCCGGGGCGGGGGGGTGATTTCGGTTTGAGTACAAGTTGAATTCCTCCTTATGTCGGGCCAACCGGCCCGTGAATGGGACGTTGACGATGACGCGACAGACCGTCGGCTTTCAGCCACCACCCCCTTCAAGGGGACGGACGATCAGAGGATGGGATGGTAAAGATGATAGATCAGGAAAGAAGATCGGCGATCGTGACAGGACATCTGTCATTCTCACGCGAACATTGATAGAATGGTGGACACAGGACATGTATGGCCCTGTATCCGGGAAAGTTGCAGACATGACAAAAAGGCCTCCTTCTGTTCGTCGAAGGGGCCGAAAGGTCGGTTGGATCGTATGTAGACGAGGGCGGATGCGTCGTCCGAAACGAGAAAGTGTACAAAAAATGTTCGGATTTTGCGCACTTTTCGATCTGGGAGACTGGAAAAACCACGTGAAATCCGCTATGATAAAGGTGAATTTGGGCTGGAAAAATCAAATTCACCAGAGCCGGATGGTTCGTGCGTCAACACGATCCGTCCAGCCCTCGGTCGCCTCGTCAGAGTCCGACCTTGCGGCAGCTTCGCCTACCAAGCCATATGGCTTGGTAGGTTTTTTTGTTTTCTGGATTTTTAAAGTAAATAAAATGCTGTTTGTTACTTATAAATAATTATATCACAAATTCCAAATATGTAAATGGTTTTCTTGTCTGTAAATATCTCGAATCGGTGAACGATGTTCACCTTTTCTTGATTTTGGAAGGAAGGCGTTCACATAATTGTTGACATACATACACACATCACAAGGAGACAGTGCACATGAACAACAACGATGACATCGTCCTCATCCGCGCCAAACTATACGAGCGGATCAAGGCACGATACAGAATTCTCAAGGACAACGACTCCTCGTTGCGTCAATCAAAAACGTTGAAAGTCATCATAACTTCACTCAATTCCAGCGTTAGCCAATCGTCAAACAAATCTAAGCCATCTAACTCGTTGATTGGCATCAAACGGAACCTTCAAATCTATCGGTTATTGGAGGAACTCGACACCTCAGCGGACTGGCTATTCGAGAGAACCGACATCATCACCTACCAGAACGTCAGAACCATCCAAACGTCAGAAGATTGGGATACGATCTTCCCGATCTTGTTACAACGCTTGCGAGAGAGCCTGTTATACATCGCCCAATTGGATGTCGAAATCGTCAACGACACAGAAGGGAAGTTCGAAGAGTTTCTTGCCGAGAGATTTACAGTCTCCAGTTTTACCGTACAAGGTTGGATGAAAATGGACCGGCGCAATTATATCGGTTTGCACCACGTCCACCAGATCGCTGAACAGGCGGACGTCTCGATCGACTGGATGCTTGGTCTCGTCGATGATCCGATGGCCCATAAACGACACCTGCTCCCGGACGATTATCCGACGTCCTTATTGTAACAAAAACGGCTCAACCATGCGACTTGTCGTCTCTCTCGAATCCTGACGATTCTCAAAAAGTGATGGTTGAAAAATCCGTTTTTAAGATGG
>NZ_LR733438.1:0-4838 GCF_902506255.1 Exiguobacterium sp. 8H
TTATTATCGATTTATCTGGGTGATTCTCCCTTCTGAAAATTCGCAACATAGTATGCTCATCATTGAGACAACGTATTGAAAAGATATTTATTTGGGAGAAATGTCATTCAAAATATGTAGGGTTGCTATCTCATATTCGCTCGCACATTGATATTCAGATGCGATATGCTAATGGTGTTCACGCTGAGGGATTTAAAAACTTCTCGGTCTTTTACCCTTGGCGTGCTCAACCTTTTTGCAATGTCGTTGGATGTTCTCGTTACATCGGTCAGAAGCAATTTATGTTTCTTTCCTGGATTCCATGTCCTTCACTCTGATATTAAATAATTCTCTGTCTAGATATGTATACTGTAATATAAAGTCATTGATTAACTTGTTTGTTCTTCGAGAAAGGACTCTGTCTACAGGAGAGAAACAAAGAACCCACAAATCGCCCCGGAGCAATTTGTGGGTTCTTTGTTTATATTCCATATATTTCTAATAATTAAAAATTGAACTTGATTTTTCGCCAATTTTATTTATAAGGTAACTTGAAATTGACAATTCTAGCATGAGAATTAAGCGATTGGAGATAACCATTAGTAGTGCTAATTGACTTGTGTCCAACGATTTGCATAACGTCAATTAGAGGAACGTCATTTGCCAGCAATTTTGTAATGTAAGACCTTCTGAACCAATGAGGGGAAGTATATTCTTTAGAAGCTACATTCTCAACTGCCTTACGAGATATCATTCGTAAAGCTTCATATGTTATAGCTTTTTCATTTTTCTTTGTACTGAATGCAATGAAAGGAGATGAAATTTCTTCTATTTTCATAAGGGTTTGCAGGCGATTAATGAGATACAATCCTTTTTCAGTGATAGGGACTAGACGCAATTTACCACGCTTTCCTTTGACCCTAAGATATGATGTATTATACTCCCTACTCAAATCAACAAATTTAATCGTCAAAAGTTCCGACGCCCTTATCCCGGTTGTCAATAGTAAGTACCCAATTGTTTCATTGCGAAGCTCTATTAACTCCTTTTGATAAATTTGTTTGACAGTGTAACGGAATGATTCTGCAATTTTTTCTATTTCAGCGAAATCAATCTCACGACAGATTGGTTCTGGTCGTCTCTGATTTTTTACGTGGAAAGCTAGGTTATGTGAATGATATTGATTGAGATAGAGGTAGGTCAGTAACCGCTTAAACATGCTGTTTTTTCGTTGGGCTGTACGTGGGGCATACTGCTCGTTTACCTCGAATAAGTAGCGATGAACGTCAAGAACCGTCAAACTCTTTAAACCTTCTGTCTTCGTCATCACGAAGCTGAGTACAAATTCAAGATCTTGCTTATAGGCGCGAAGAGTATGAGAATTTTTTACAGAATAAATAGGAAATAATTCCGTTGCCCAAAACAACTCAATAACTTCAATATCACTTAGTGTCTCGAGATCAATATAATTATTCTTCAAAGCTTCCATCAATTTTGCGTTTGTCCCAGTCAGTTCTTGCAATGCCAATTCAAACAACTGTTGTTTCTTTTCAATTTTCATTTTTCAGCCTCTTTTCATTTAAACTTCAAGACACACTTTTTACTGTTATCTCAATACTTTAAGTAATACATGAGTAATTTAAATTAAATACTTGTGTATTTATAGATTTAATCAGGATTTATAGGTAATACATATTTTAATTGTATTTAATCAAATTCATCAACTTGTGATAATCTTATATTATCACAAGTTGATGAATTTGATTAATGTACTAAGAAGGATGGTTAAAAATAAAGCCTACTTAAATTTATAAATAAAGTAATTGATTTAATTATCGATTGAATTTCATGTTTTAAGAAAGATTTTGCTAGCGACTAGGATGATGATTGTAGTAATCAAGGTTAGCGTATGGGTCCTCTTTCCTCGATTTTTGTAGCTCTCAATGACCATATTCTCAAGGCGGTGGCCCTTCAAGTAGCGTTTAACCACATGAAATTTGAAAGTTTTTGTAAATTTTAACATAAAAGCACCCTATAAAAGTTGGACATGAAAATCAACTTTTATAGGGTGCTTTTATCATCTATCTCTTTTTGTCTCGCTTGGTTCCTGTGCGATTTCGGAGCAGCCTGGTCGAAACCAGAGCTACAATCATCCCCGTCCATATAGTCCCAATTTTCTCTTGTCATCTGTTCCGCCTGTTGTAGCCATCATCCCGATGTTCCAGAAAAGCAAGGATCTACGAAAATGAGGCGATTAACTCGTTCTCTTTCCCATTACATTAAGTTTCCCTCCGTTTAAGCCGAACGTCAAATCTTAGGGAACTGCTCACTCCTTACTGCTAGAAACAATCATTTGCGTTAGATTCTACTTTTCCTCTAAGTCATCGATTGACGTCAGGTTCAGGCACAGCTAGTCAGAATACACAAGAATGGCCTCGTAGATAGGTTTTTTTAGCCCCATTCAATCTTGATCAATGCCTCAGTGACCCGGTGTTTTTGCTTTACAGTCCCTTTTAGCATTCATCTCTCTTTTTAAGCTACTCATTACTTATTTCACATCTTTCTCATTTGAATTTTTTATGATTATCATTCGAGCTTCATAATCAATATTCATGATTGTGTCATAGAACAAGCTAACTTCCCAATCAGTGCTATTTTTTAATATTATATGTGCTATCGGCATCATATAGGCGTTGTTTAAGAAGCACTCCGTGGCCACCTTACTACTTTGAATATATTGATCAGACTTTGCGGGGCAAAAAATTGTCCATCCCATTATCTCGATTGATTGCATTGTTCTCACACCCTTCACCTCTCTTTTTATCTCTCGATTAAATGGAAGGTACGCCCGTTAATATCAAATTGAATTTTAAAACCGACTAGTTTAAAAGAAATATATTTTGCGTTAGAATCTTGTACGATTTCAACATGCTGTCCTGTGGAAATATCGATAAGCGTCAATCGATCCGATAAGTTCTCAATAACAATATAATTCGAAGGGTAGTAGAACACATATCCCCACTTATCTATGTATTCCCATGACTCATCACTCATTATGTCTTTTCTCCCATTCTTCGCTCGTTAAAGCCTCTTCGCTCGTCCGAATACTAATCAACCTTTGATTATAATCAATCAAGACGCTTGTCAACCAGTTTGGTTGAAAATGTAATTTGCCGTCTTCCAATGCCTCTATTCTAAGATATGTATTTTCAAAGCTTGCGTGCACCAACACTGCCTTCGATTCTTCTGGACGTGAGTCGACTATGACTTTAAGAAAATGAGTCATTTCATCGATGGCCCATTCTCCTAAATATTGAATTTCCTTCAATGGCTTTCCTCCTTTAATTGAACGTGATTCTATAACAATAGATAACCGTTCAGATGTCAATAAATTATAGAACTAAAAAGATAAACTAGTTCTTTAAATCTATAATGACAACATCTGATTTTTGAAATCACTAAGCATTTTATCAACTGATGAAAAGACGCTCCTAAAGGAACGTCTTCCTGCGTTAGAATGTTTTTTGTTCTTGCAGGGGGATTTTAAAATAAAGCGTAATTTTATCCCATGGGATAAAATTACTTTAGGGTTTCCAAAAAATATACAAGAAAAGAGATAAACTGAATGTTCAAATATGAAATACTGATAAAACATTTTTTGAAATCAGCTCGAGAGACTTAACAAATCGATGCTTGTACGTCTTATCCGGTACCGTCAACTCTCTTATGAGGGATAGAACTGATTAACAGGAAGTTTTCAAAAATCGTTCTTAAGTTTTTTGTTCAGCCGTCTCGACGGCAGAGTGTACTTTTGAAAAATGAGTGTTCATACTACACCTCGCTCGAGGTTTAATTCTTCCCGACGTTGTCTCGGTGATAGTTCGTACTCTCGTTCGTGAGGTGAACTCAGCGTTTACCTTCACTTTCTCCACTTAGACCGATTAGAAGTGTATAGGCGGGATTTTTCTGAGGTTGCCAGAGATAGGGGTCATCCGCGTGATGCGTCCTTTAGTGACCTCGATTCCTGCAAGAAAAGTGTGGGCAACGGAAGGTCGAATTCAATCATTATCCTTACCAATAAACCAAATCATTCGTCGGATGGATGAGATTATTCTCCTATTTTTTTATATCTGTCGAATATACAGACCCATCAACCAGAGTAATTCGAATATACTCAACTGAATCGTTGTCTGAATAAAAAGTAAGTATCTCATAAGATTTATCATTCATGATGTATTTTGTGTCACTACTAGCAATTCCTAAAATAGACTCGACTTCATCTAGTGTCATCCCATATTCAATTTTCTCATAATCTCTTTGAATATTTGATACTTTGGGAGCATACACGTCTTGATTATCTACTAAATCCTCTGTAGAGATCGTATTTATTTCCTTGCCAATCTCATCAGTCACTATTTTTGTGCAAGCTACAAGTCCACCTATGAATAATATGACTCCTAATGTAACAAGACACATCCTCTTTATCAATTTTCCTTTTTCTAACCTCACTTCAAACGACCCCCAATTATATAAACATCTTTAGTATTTAACCTTACTTGATAGAATTAAAGATAGAATTCAAAAATGACATGGTATGGATGTTAAATTTGAACTGAATCTACTTATATTAAGTACGCAGAATTAAATTCTTTCCTTATTTTAAGGAATACCAAGCAAAACTAGCTCATGCGTAAATGGTAAGATTAGTTTTCGAATTGCGTAACATATCCTACTCATAGCAGCAGAGCTGTTAAAAAACTGATGGATTGTTAGATACTGAAAATACTTAAGTCATTTAGAATGAGAGAAAATATGAAGGTTTTGTGCTCCAGCTTACAAATCTTTCTGTTTCTTTAACC
>NZ_LR733460.1:0-6012 GCF_902506255.1 Exiguobacterium sp. 8H
GTTTCTAAGACATGAACACTCTTATCTTATCGCATGAGCATGTCGTCGTATAAACGAATAGGCAACAGTATACCTGTAGTTTTTGAAAAGACGAACGAAAGCCACCCCAGTCCAAGAGGTGGCTTTCGTCCTACCATCCTAAGTTTGTACACCATCTGGCGGAGTGTTGGAAGCCGACATCCCAAAAAGAACCCATCAGAAGAAAAATTTTAGGAATCAACTTCCAACTATCAAATATTATATCCTCTAAGAAGATTTCGGCGGTTTCAAAACAAGGATGCTTACACATCAGTTTTTGAACATTCGTATGTCATTTCCAAAACAACTCGAGACAATAGTTGTCGAAATAAATGAAAGTTTTTGTCGAAAATGAAGACATCAAGAAAATCACCTTCTAACCGTAACATGTTTGACAAAAACAGATCAAAGTTACTTGGAACAAGGTGAAAGTTCTGGCGTCGACCGTTTCAAAATCGGAACGCCACCTCGCATTTTTTGAAAATCAGAGGATCCAATCTTGGACACCTTTTATGAAAACGAGTAAATGTCCAAAATCGATAGCAAGATCACTCAGAATGCGACATGTGAACGCCTCGAGTCGTTGGCGGAAGGAACACCCTATTAATGAATAATAGACCTTTTCGTGTCACTAAAACGAGATGAAATTGGATAACTAATCACAAAAGTTGTGACACGAAACCGACAAACAGGATACAAGCATTCTGTTTGTCGCACGCGTCTTCGACGAAAAAAGTCGAGTTAACGGCAGCCAGCCTGTAAACCTAGAAGGGACATGGAGGGAATTTTTTGATATCATGCTTAAAACTTACGTTATAGACTCTCCTTTGTATTCAAGTAGGTGTTCCCTTAGATGAGAGCACTGACAAACTATCCATGAAATCACAAGTTATGTATACGAAGTTTGTAAGTTCTATGCTGTACCTATATATGCGTAGAATACACGTTTCTTCGATTATATATAAAAGTACTTTGACCATACGCTCTTCAGTTACTATTTATGATAAGTTTTTCCTTTTAATTTTAATAGGAGAGGGGAACAAGAGAGTACTGTAAAAGTTCTATGACACCGTATCAAAATCTTATGATAATAGAAAGAGGGGAACTAACGCATGATCTTCCAAAAAAAATATGCAGATGATATTAAACAGTATGGACGTAGTCTCGTCACGTTGTCGAATCCAAGTTCTGAAATATCCGAGGGTTACCGAACGATTCGAACAAATTTAGAGTTTTTGTCTATTAGTTATAAACTTCAGATGATTACGATCACGTCTGCAACTGCCGGTGAGGGCAAGTCAACAACCGCCACGAATCTCAGTATTGCCTATGCGCAACTCGGGAAAAAAGTGATTTTGGTGGACTGTAATATGCGACGTCCGGTTATTCATCAGGTTTTTCGATTTAAGGAATGTAAGGGTTTATCGGATATCCTAGTGGGAGGGGTATCACTTGATGATGCGCTTCAAGAAACAGGAATTCCAGGTCTGACGCTACTGACAGTTGGAACTATCCCTCCGAATCCCACAGAATTACTTGCATCTTCAAAGACAAAGGAGTTGTTTAGTGATTTGCGAAACCGCTTCGAAGTTATAATTATCGACTCACCATCGATGATGCAAGTTCCTGACACGCGTCTATTGGCAGGTATTTCTGATGGGATGCTTCTCGTAATTGATAGTGAAGCATCGAATCGACATCTTGTCTTAAGGGCGAAAGAAGAGCTTGAACGTACTGGGGCACAATTGTTGGGGATAATTTTGAACAAACGGTCTACTAGAAATACCTTCTCTTATTATTCATAAACTAAAGAGGAATGAGCGTCGATCAAGAGAAAAGACATCTTATGCTGGAACCTGATATTGTCATGAAGATATAGTTTACTCGTCGGCTCTGCTTGTGTCGACGTTTCCTAGCGGCATCACGATATATCTTGTCAACTGGGGCAAACGTCGTCTTATACGTCGCGCGTCGGAGCCACATGAACCAGTCCCCTCATTATTTGTTCGTTTTCGCGCCAAAGTCGTGTTTAGAAATCCTTTCGTCAATTGGCGAGCCGCAGTAATAATTGCGCCAGCAGGGCGGTCTCCTGTCGAATCAGGCTAGCGAGACGCTCATCGTTGCACCGGCGTTATGGAAGTCTTGCGTGTAGTTCAGCTCGAATCCCACTTACCGGCGTTCATTCGACACGTTGTTGAGCCAGCTCTGAATCATCACACACTCTATGCGTATGGCATTGTAGCCCTTCGCATAGAGTGTGTGATGATTCGTGACCTGCTTCTCCCTATGCTTCCTTTTCAAGTGATAATCCTTCGTCTCCGAGAGCTTCGGGATCGGAAAATGTCAGAAATTTAGGCATTGGAAAGGCCCTCCCGCATCTTGGCGGAAGGGCTATACCTTCTTCTTTTATTAGATTGATCAACATTAACAAGGTAATTCGTTCGAATCATTTCTTCTAAGAATGCAGGCGGACGTAGAACTTGGTTTACGCCTTTCGTTCTTGTAGCCGCGTTGCTCGGGCTTCGTTGACCGGACGAACGGTGAAGCGTACGACTTCGACTAGGACGATGGCAGGGTGATCGATAATCTTGTAGCTCTGTTCCTTGAAGTCAATTGCATTCCCGGGACGATAGCATCCGAGTAATCGTTCCTGCCCTGCTCATTGGTCTGTATGCTTGATAAGCCGAGAAAGTATCGACAAAAAGCTGGATGGTGTAACGCATGACGCCTCGGATTGACCGATAGTTGAACTAAATCTTTTCGGTGCCGATTATAAGGGACGGTATGCACTAAACGTCGAGGATGTCATCAATCCGTCGTGGGATCTGAAACACTGTACGATGGACGCAAACGTGGGGTCATCTCGCCTCGTCCCACAGGTCGGCGTCGATTTGGTCGCACAGTTCGATGAACTTCATCGTCCAGATGTTTACAGGTACGTGAATCGGCATCTTTGACGCTGAAACCTCACAGCACAGGCCTCTCGGGCCGACCGAATAACGGAACTCGACCGGATCGCTCCCAGGGACCACGACCATAATTGTGGCCACAGTACCCGGCTTCGCCTCGAGCTCTTGATACAGCTTGCGACTTCTCACATATTCCTCATCCATCCACACTCACTCCTTCTTTTTTGCGGTTTTTGTGTCGACGAGCGATGCTCGAACAACATACCAGTTCTCGTCCGTTTCGATTAGCGTATACGTGATGAGTCTGAGCATCGCTTGCCCTCTCCCAATCATATCGTCACATTAACATTTTCAGAGCTGTCACTTCCAGTAGGGGACACGCTCATTTGAATCAAGCGCTCGTGTTGTGTGTGCCAAAGCGTCGATTTCTGCTCCATAAAACGCATGATAGTTGTTCGGAGACAGGTACAGCAAAACATTCCCGGTTAACTGTTCGTGCTTACTATTTTCTTTCCACGTCATACACACTTCCCCTTCGCCCGATGTGTTCGCGATGTGCAGTCCTTCCCTTCTGATAGAGCACGTTCATTTGTTTGACCTCATATGTGTCTCGAACATGATAGGGGCTGGGCGTTCGGAAGACAAGAATCCAAAAGCACAACTTTTTCTATACCAAAATCGAATGTATTGTTTAGCTTCTTTTGTGTCTCCTCGCCAAACGTGAAATGAATCAAACAATCCGCCCCCGTTCATTGATGAAAACACTGAACGATTGCCTCCTATTCCGTCCGTGTGTTCAATAACTTGGCAACAGAGTTTGCTAAATTCACATACCAATACATACTTCTTCAATGTCGACGACTACGGTGGATGAACACATTCGATTGCTGTTTTTTCTTTGAATGGTCTCGTTCTCCCTCCAGATTCATTGGATTCCCTGCTTTTTCGAATCACGTCCATCCGCTCCTAAGCAGACAAATGTTATTCATGATGTCGCCTATCTCGCTACACGGTGTCAAACTTCTACAAATCAAAGTGTGCGCCGGCGCACACTTTGATTTACGGTAAGTGAAATAATAATATCATAATCGTTCTATGGTATAGTATGATTATGATATTATTTTAAATAGAATGAGGTGAGTCTCACATGGAAACCTATTCGGCCTCAAATAACCGTTTGAAAGAAGTCATTGTCTCTCAAACAGTTTCAGCTATTCGAAAGAATCGAATGGAAGATTTTCTTCGAAATGCATCTGTTCACAACTTAACTGATTTTGTAGCGACACTTTATCAAAACTACTATCAATTCAAAAATATGGACTCTTCATACAAGAAAATACGTTATCACTCCTTCAACAAATTAAAGCGCCGATGGACTAATGCTGCAGTTCGAAATTACCGAGAAAATAGAGGTCCTAAAAAAGAACTCCGTGCACAGTTTGATATGATAACCACCTATTACAATTTAGTCGGGCAAGAAGGCCTTCTCAAAGAGTTTCACGTGAAAACAGTCGAGGAGTACATGCAACTTTGCATTAATGAATTAGAGGAATGGGCGCAGAATCCAAATCTTCTAATTCATACATATCCTTATTGGTCTCAAAAAACAGATAATCAAAAGAAAAAATCACTCAAAACGGATGTACTTATGCTTCTTTGGGAAATAGCTAATAATGTTAATATTAATCAACCCATCGCTTATCATTCACCGACCATTGCAGTTGATACGCCTTTTTTTGGTATATCAGATCGAATGAAGAACCAAACTAACTTATTAGACGAAAAATTGGGTGAAACCTCTAGGTTGAATTTGGAGTTACGAAATTACGACACCATCATCCCTAAATATAAAAAAGGACTTCCAGATCATCTTTCCGTCCTTGTTAGTAAAGAGTTTATTCAAGAACTAGATGGAAAAGTACCGGATCTAGACTCTAAAGACTTTGAGGCTTTCACTGAGATTCTATCGTATCGAGATATGAGCTTCCAAACTAGTCGCCAAATTATCTTTCCGCTTTCACAACTCGTCAACAAGCTATATGCGAACAATAGTGGGAAGAGTTATGATTTGACAACACAACGTCTTATGAAGCTAGGTTACTATCGGATCGCAGGACACAATGAGGAGGGAGATTTTTTCATTCGTGGCTTATTCTCCTCCGTGACCATTAAAAATTCGACGACTCTCGCAGAGAGCCAAGTCATTGTCACATTGAGCGAAGAAATTTACGATGACTTATTAAAACAACAAATCGTCAGTATATACGGGAAACAGATCGAACAATTAAAAGGTAGCTTCGCCTACCATTTGGCATTTGTTCTTCAGAAAGAACGTATGAGTTCCATACAGGCTGGCGAGCAGCAACCCATCCGACGGCATTGGCGTCAATTTACCTATTCAATTCGCTTTAACAAGGTCAGGAAAGCAGATAATTTGAAAGAACTTGAGGTAAATTTGGATAGAATAAAGAAACACGATTTCATATTAAAAGACTGGTACCGCTCTGGCGATTATTACTTCTTTCATTTTTATCCGCTTGAATCATGGGAGTTACCTGAACATCCTACTACCTTTATTCTCTAATTGCAGCAAAGTCAATTCTGAATTTATAATCTTTTAGCCATAAATTTCAACTTGTTGAGAAAGAAAATAATTATAATTGTCCCCAGAATTGACACCCATTTCTCCTTTTCTGAAACCTAAATGAGTGAAAAAGCCGAATTCTGAAATGCCCCATAAAAGTTGAATTTCTCCCTCAACTTTTTTGGGGCATTTTTTTGTCAAATTTGCGTAGCCACTCAAAATTAACCCGACTGAGCGCGGTTCGATGAGTAACGATAGAATTTTAATGATGGAGAAAGCATACAGCGTAAACCGCATGGAAATCCTGCAAAGGACATTTCTTGAGAAATGCTTTCCTTAAGTACAAACTTTTCTTTTCTGGAATGGTTTTCAGATAACAATCCACATACGAACGGGAGAGGCACGTAAAATTAGTCGTCAAGCCAAAAGAAAGGCAAGATCAAAAAAAACGAGTAAAGCGCGAAACTTCGAGAGCAAATCACTTTCCTCGAGAATTAAAAC
>NZ_LR733439.1:0-1252 GCF_902506255.1 Exiguobacterium sp. 8H
CCCCAAAGGAGATAGTTTAGATAAATATGATTAAAGATTTGTTTTTCATCTCCCTCTTCTTTAGACAGATGTTCTTCCTCTATTACATTTCCTTTAGTTTTTTGTTCAACTTCTTGTACTTCTAATGGTATTCCTTCATGATTAAAGGAATCCAACGCCACCATTTCTATTCTATCTTTCTTGTTTAAATTCAGGTCTTCTACATAGATTAAAAAAGATCCATCTTCTTTTACTTTTACAGCTCGCTTCTCAATGTTGTTCACATATATCCGAATTACTTTTGCTCCTTCAGAAGTACCAGAAATACTCGAATCCTTATAAGTGAATTTATCATATGCATTTATAAAAGCTTTTGAACGCAAAGGTTCAAATTGAATTTCCTCTAACACTTCATTGTTTGAATCTACTGAGATTAAACTCCATTCTTCTTTCGGCTGTGGATGCACATCCCGAGTATAAACTTTAAATTTACCATCTTGGATAGTCCCTGAACGTACATACTCTCCCTTCTTATACAGCCTAACTTTCTTCACCTCATTAGTAACCTCACCACTTAGATGATTCTGCCCTTGGTAATATGGATCAAGGATAGTCATCGGTAATTCCGAGTTGGTATTTCTCTCTAAGGGATTAGCAAACGTTGGTATTGCTGGAAATAAAAGTACAAAGACTATCACCAACGGGATTGATTTAGCACTACCTTTAATAATTACTTTCTTCTCAATCTTGTTAACAAACACATAAATTCCTCCGTTATCTAAAAGTTTTACTTTTAAGCTTAAAAATTATTTTATTACGTTTCCTTGAAATGCGTTTTCAAAAATTAAACACTTAGCGTTCAAAATTTAATTAGCCTCTCATTTCGTTCACTATTTTAAAAATAACGTACAAACACTTAGTAAAAATCTGTTAGGTTGTTAATAAGTATAACTAGAGGGCGCGCTGAATAAATTTGCTTGCACTATAAGCAATTGTTTTTCATGACCCGTAGTAGTTACAAGCGTTAACTTGTTTAGATCAAGCAGCTCACCTTCATCAAATTTTTCAAACGGTACTATGAAAACCTTCTCAATAATATAAGAAACTCTCTCGTTCTTTTTAATATTTTCGATAAATATAGTCTGTCCAACTTGAACATTTGAGAGTTTATTAAATAGACGGTTCTTCACAAAGCTATTCCGTCCAAATATAATATTACCGCTTTGAGTTGAATCTTTTACGCTAATCAACATATAATCTATCAATCTTAAAT
>NZ_LR733461.1:0-10468 GCF_902506255.1 Exiguobacterium sp. 8H
TGTTCATATTGTGTGAGTATAATTACTTTTAATGACTTTTGTGATCTTTGACGTAAAATACTAGCCTTAATTATTAAGAAAATTTCTAAGTAATTCAACTCCAAAAAGCGCTTATCTTTGATAATGAACTCAAAATCCCCTTCCTCAATAGTCTGTTGAATCAATTTAAACAGCGAATATTCTTCATAAACATAATAATAACGAAGTAAATAACTAGATCTAGAATTGGTTCTCAATCTATTATCCAAATACATAGTTTGAAGCAAATTAACTAAATCAAACACTAAATCATCATCGGCCCAGAAAGAAACTTGAAAGTGTTTAGAGAGCTCAAATAAAAATGTATATATATTTTGAGAAATATGGTCAGTATAAAGATTCCTTCTCATATAAGTGACTTCTTCACTTTTGTTTTTCGGACGAAATTCGGAAAGAATGTTAAACCCGAAATACTCCAACTCCTTTTCAAGTTCGTTTAGATTGTCATACTGAGGAAAGAATGTCTTCAGGGATGACGAAATTTGATAATATAAAGACTGTTTAGACACACTAACATTGGAATTCAACTTATACCGTTTTCTTTTTCGTTTTCGAGAATGAATGATGTTTAAAAGGATTGTTAGTCTTCTAATTGCTCCCATATTTATTTGTATACTTTTACTTTGACAAGTACTTGACAATTCTAATATGAACTGTTCCTCGTTGAAATATTGATTTTTCCGATAATCATCTCCCCAAAAAATATCATAAAATTGAACTATCATAGCTCGTAAATCATCCTCTTCACCCACAAACTGCACATAATCTCTGGTATCAAGGTTTATGTTAAATCTCGCTGCCCATTTTTTTATTATTTTTAAGCGTCGAAACAATGTAGGGCGCGTCAAATGAAATTCTACAGCAAGTTCTTCCTGTGTAAACGGGCGTTCCTCTAATATAATTTGAACAATCTGAAAATAAAGATTTGTCTGATTAAGACTATCCCACAAATCTTTAATTGTTCCTTTTTGTGGGCGCTGTAAAATGATACCACCTGATTTTTTTTTCACAATTGCCCATCCAATTGGCAAGCGATAATCAAGGTCTTCAATGTCTCTTATTACTTTGTTTGTAGAAATACCAAATCTTTTTGAAAGTGTCTGATATGAGATGGGGGTAAACGCATTGAACAAATGATAAGCAAGAAGTGACTGACGATCCATAAAATTAATCATTTCTCAACCTCCTGTGTTTCGGTATAAGTTCCGCTCATTTTTCTTTCAGAAAACTTCATGACATACTCTGAAATCATTTCATAATCAGAATTATCCGGGATTGTACCTACATCAATCACAACTAAATGAGGTACATATTTAGAAATAGTTTTAACAGTACTAATTACAAAATCAACATATGGATTTAATCTCACTTGATGGACGTGCGAACTCTCAATATAGCGGATATCCAAGCGATTACCATAGCGATACACTAACTCAGCATGAATATTTGAAAATTCAAGTAACGTATTACATACGATTACTACATTAATAGTTATATTCTGCTTAAACCTTTCTAAGCTAGCTCGAATTAAAACCAAAAGTTGAATTTTGTCAGTTTCCTGATAAATGAGAGAATAATCTTTATCTGAAGGGAATTGTATTGGAGTCAATCGCAAAGCTTTATCAATTATTGACAGAAGTTTATTTTCATTTAAATGAGGAAAGTAATGAATTAACTGATTATTCCTAGTATTCGTCAGCAACATATGATCAGTGTTTACTCTCGATATAAAATTTGATAAATCATAAACAAGTTGATCGTCACTTGAAAAATCAAAATAGAAATTTTGAGATAATTCTTCTAAAAATGAAAAAATCCATATAAACCGTAAGTCATTATCTTTATTATCTCTAATGGACCAAATCTCTTCTTGTCTATTTTTAGGTCTTCCACCTGCGAATAAATTGAGCGAGAAATAAGCAAATTCATTTTGCATAACATCATTGTTAAGATATTTCGGGAAAAAAAGATGTAATTTATTTGCAATGCTATAATAAATTCCTGATCTCCTTATTTCTCTATTTAATTCTGGTATATATCTTAGAAAACCAGCGCGTATATGCATAGTGTGTAACAATAAAACCAACCTTCTCGTTTCTTCCATAGAAATAAATATGTTATTTGAAAGCAATATCTCACCTAGTTGGTGTTTAAAATCCGGTATTGAGAAAGCACTAGTTAATTCAGAAGTTAGGAGGTTACCCGAAAAATATATATCGTAAAACTGCACCATCATTGCTCGAATTTTTCTTTCGTCCCCATCAAAATAGTAGTAAGGAATAGTTTCTAAAATTATGTCGTATTCAAACAGCCAGTCTTTTATATGCTTTACCTTTCTATATAACGTTGCTTTGCTATAACCAAAGTAGTCGCACAAGAATTCTGATGTACACTCATCTTTTTCAATAATCAGTTTAAGTAAACTCATCATATCATTAGATTTGTTTAAGCTATTTAGCAGATCTTCAATTTTCGAATCTAAAGGAGATATTAATTGTACGCCTGTCCTTCCTTCTCGAACTAACTGCCATCCCTCTGGAAGAATAGCATCTAGTTGATTCAATTCTTTTCTAATTGTATTAGCGGAAACACCATACTTATTAGAAAGTGCTTGAATTGTTGTTCCTTCAGTATTCATATAGATAGTATAAGCAATTTGACTAGTTCTACTTACAAACTCTATCATTTTAATCCCCCTTTTCCAGATGGTGTGTTATTTAATACCTCATATACTCATTTTTCAATCTTTTGAAGGTGCTACCTTAGTATGTTCAAATATTCATCTACGCCATAGTTAAAATAAAAGGCTAAGATTAATCAACTTGTGAGATACATCAAGTAGTCTAATCCTAGCTATAAGCTAATTTAGTTCATTTTTCAGTTGGCGAATCTGATTTTCATCTGCATACCAATAATATATTCCATCTGAAGCTTTTTTTACCCTCTCATTGGAGTGATACTTCTTCAATAGACTTGAAAGCATCGTTATAATTACTTATCAAATTAATTGAATCACTTAAGCTCAATGTAGTAACTATATTTTCACCAAAAAGATTCTTTATTTGATTTAATGATTTAAGCGAGATGTTCTTGTCTAGTTGCTCTTTGAATGCTAAAACGACCTCTCTTTGACGCTCTTGTCGCCCAAAATCTCCTAATGGGTCTTCCTTTCGCATCCTCACATAAGCTAACAATTCATCGCCACTCAGATACTGTTCACCTTTTGGAAAGGTATATTTCCCACTCGTAAACTCAAATTTATTATCAACTTTGATATCACCAAATATATCTGTTGCCTTTTTAAAGCCATCCATATCGATAACTGCAACTTGGTCAATAGTAATATCCAAAAAGTTCTCGACAGTCGCTACCGTTCCTTGAACGCCATGAAATGCGTATGCATGGTTTAATTTATCCATCGTATTAGAGGGCTTAATATTCACATACAAGTCACGAGGTAGGCTAATAAGCATTCCTTTTTTTTCTTTCGGATTTAAGTTCATTAGCATAACTGTATCGCTTCGTCCTTTATCATTCGGCCTTGCGTCTACACCTATCAACAAAATAGAAATAGGCTCCTTCTGTTTAAGGTTTACTTCTCCTATAGTTTGGAGGGGCAAATCTACTCCCGAATTCATCTCGTTAAATAGATCGTCTGCTTTATACCAAACAAAGGCGACGATTATTATGTTAATTGATACGAACAAAGAAATGATTGTCAGCCACACTTTTTTCTTCATGATTATCTACTCTCTTTTTCATTATGGATTCCATTCAGTACTTTAAGTACATCTGCCCACGTACCAAATCGCTTTAAAAGTACTTTAGGTGATATCTGCCCATTCTTCTTCGCCCACATTCTATAGCGTTCATAAGAGACGTCAACCCCTAGAAAAGAACTTGCCTCTCGTAATGTTGCTAAAACTTCTCTTTCACTATATTTAAAACCTGGGCGAAGGTTTGATTTCTCACATCCTATTCTCCATCCACCAAAACATTTCATAACATAATAAACACTCGGTGCATCAGGGTACTTCACTCTGAATTTTTCATAAGATTTTATTGTAATGACATCACTGTTCTCTTTCTTATATTGTTCGAAATAAAAATTAATCTTCTCAATCATCTTATCTTCTTCAAAATAAGTTTTCTTTGTCATATGAATTTCAACCTTTACAATTTACGAACTTTGGACGATTCTGCATATACCTCAGCCATGAAAATATTTTGCGTATCAAATATGAGATTGCTATTTAAAAGAACACGTTGATAATCGATGCAATCATGTGGGGTAGCAATAATTACCAAATCATATTCGCTAAATGCTTGATAATCTACCTTCGAAGTGTAAGTGGTTTGTTGATTACCAAGAGCTACACTGAGCGAAGATTCTACATAAGGATCAATAACAACAATTTCCTCTGTATATTTCTCTAGTGTTTCAACCAAATTTAGCACTGGACTCTCACGTAAATCCCCAATATTTTTTTTATACGCTGCCCCTAAAACGGCAACTTTAGAATCTGATAAAACAAGACGTTTTTCATTAAACCACTCCAGAATACGCATCACAGTATGATTGATTCTTTGATCATTAATTTCACCAGCCAAATTAATCATTCGAGTAGTCTTCCCATTTTCCTTCATAATATAAGTTAAATAGTAAGGATCGACCGGTATACAATGCCCGCCTACACCAATACCTGGGTTGAATCTCATAAAACCATATGGTTTGCTGTCAGCAGCATCAAGCACTTCCCAAATATCAATATCTAAAGAGTGTGCTAGTTCTGCAACTTCATTGACCAATGCAATGTTAATCCATCTGAATGTATTCTCAAAAACTTTAGATAGTTCAGCCACTTTAATATCCGATACTCGATGTGCTGTCTCCCCAATAAATTCAGCAGCCAAATCTGTACATTTCGAAGTCATACCTCCGATAACCTTTGGTGTATTTACTAAAGAAAAGTGTTGATTTCCTGGGTCAATCCGTTCAGGAGAATATGCAATAAATACATCTTCTCCAACAATTAATTTTTTTTCTTCCAATGGCTTTGCAATGAAGCGTTCTGTAGTCCCTGGATAAGTCGTACTCTCTAAAATAACCAAAAGGTCCCCATTAGAACTTCTCGAAATCATCTTGCCAGCATTTTCTACATAACTCAAATCTGGATTTTTCAAATGATCAATAGGGGTGGGGACACAAATAACAACAATATCAGCTTCATTTAGAATTTCCACATCTGTGGTTGGATAAAATCCCTTTTCTAGCATACCCTCCAACTCAAGAGCTGATACATCTTGAATATAGCTCTTTCCACTTTTTAGTTGCGAAACTTTATCTTCAGAAATATCCAATCCTACCACCGAAAAACCTTTATCTACATAATGCTTTGCTGTTGGTAAACCTACATAACCAAGACCTAAAACAACAACTACAGCGCTGTTTGTTTGAATCTTATTTTTTAAAGATTTGAACTTTGAATTTGATAATTTAGAAATATTAGTATCTAACATAATTAACTTCTCCTTAATTTGAATCATTTTGTTATATTTAATCGTTTCTCAACGCGTTCCCCATTTAGTTTCTTTCAATGTAAACAGGGCATAGAAGCGAAGGGGGAATAGTAACACTAGATGTATTATTCCGTATAGTGGCGCCATTAGAAATATTAAAGGTCGTTTAACTATATAATGAACATTGCGTGCATATGCGGACAACGAAATAGCAATCAAATAATAGCTCAACATAATCAGACCAAACGACTTAACTTTGAATAACAATGCAACTACTACGATAAATCCGAATAGCAACCACAAAGTCATCTCAAACATTACCCAAACTAAGGTAACTGGTTTTTTTAATCCAATTGAAAATGCAATAAGAGTTTCTCTAAAAAAGGACTTATTCCATCTCACTTGTTGCTTTAAAAACTGTCTTAACGTTTCAGGTACGTCTGTGTCACAACGCGCTCCTGACTGATAGACTGTTTTCCCCTTCAATATCGCGTAATTTGTCAAACATCGGTCGTCACCAGTTTGCACTACTTCCCCAAGAAACTTTTGATTTCCATAATGTTCAATATTTTCCAAAACAACTTCTCTTCTGTAACAACTAATGGGACCTGAGCAAACCAGGATGTTTCCTGTGACGGACTGCGCAGCGCGCTCAACACGAAATGCATTATCGTAGCGCATATCTAAAAGTTTAGTAAAGTAGCTATAATCTCTATTTCTTGCATTAATATGTCCCGTGACAGCCATGACATCAGGATCTACAAAAGGTCTAAGCAACTCCCTTAAAGCATCGGGGTAAGTGTATCCATCGGAGTCAACTGTAAAAAAAATATCTCCAGTAGCACGTTGGAACGCCCAGATCTGAGCATGTCTTTTCCCTTTATTTTCTTCAAGTCTATGGACCACAAACTTAAACGGTAATTCTCCTTCCATTTCAAGTTTCTGTTTATATTCGAGTACAGCTAAATATCCACTATCGTCTTTACTACCGTCATCTACAAAAAACAGTTCCGCGATGGGATAATCTTGTTTAATAATGCTCTCAATAATCCCCAGTACCGCTTTGGGCTTTTCGTTGTATGACGGGATGATGACGGACACTCTATGTTCTCCAGGTTCATTTATATAAGGTTTATAAAGAAACGACAGCAGCATTTTTCCAATTAAATACGTGATCATAATTGATCCGTATACTCCAAATGCTTTATCCCATCCTCCTCGGAATTCTAAATTAATCGCCACTAAAAAAATTACTATGAAAACAAACACCACAAAAATCACATATGTTTCTTTGCGTTGTTTTCCACCTGTTCTTTTTTGTCGTGCCTTTCTTGACGTTCTCATTTAGTCTCATCCTCTTTCTCTATCGAATCACAAGTCAACATCGTAAAAATCACTCAATCAGTCTAGCAAGCTATACAATTCGACAAATATCAAAAACGGAATAGCAAGACTCCTTTTTTTGAATTAGGTATATGCCATTCCCTATCTTAAATAGAGCGCGAAGTTTGTTTTGGTAAACATACTTTCATAATATTCATTCATTGATCTATATAAGTTAGTACTTGCACTTTTGAATTAACGCTTTTTTTAAGTAACAAAAAAAGCGTTAGCATAAAATGAGTGAACTGAACCCCGAATGATAGACACTTGAAAAAAAGTGCATCATTCGGGGTTTTTCGTATGGATACGAATCGCTACAATGAACCTATTCATTCAGACGGGAGAAACAACCATGAGTAAAATCCTCTTCAACATGACTCAAATCAACCAGCTCGAAGAAAATCCGAACGTCGCTTCGGCATCAGAACGCTCGATCCAGTATACCGCCGAGTTTAAGGTCAAGGCCGTACATGAAAATATTGAGGACAAGGGACCTCAACAAATCTTCACGGAGGCCGGATTCGATCTGACGGTGATCGGGAAACGAAAAGCGCAATCCTCGTTGAACCGCTGGCGCCAAACTTTCCGAAAAGAAGGAGAAGAGGGTCTCCGGAACGATAAACGTGGAAAGGCTACGGGAAGCGGACGCCCGAAAACAGACGAGTCGATGGAGAAACGGTTGGCGAAGGCAGAGGCACGGATCAAATACCTGACGGCAGAAAACGAGCTCTTAAAAAAGCTAGAGAAGTTAGAAGGGCAGGCGGAACATACGAACTGACACCAGCAGAGAAATATCAGGCCATCAACACCGTCATCCGCATCGCACAGCTTAAGAATCTCGTCCGCCCACTATGTGAGATCGCCGGAGTGAGCCGCAGTGGCTATTACGCCTGGTTGAACCGTGCCGAGGCGGAATCCCTCCGGGAAGAGCGTGATTACCTAGATGCGACACTCCTCAAGAAGATCCATGACAGCCATAAAGGCAAAGTCGGTTATCGGGGGCTGTTACATGGAGGTGCGCGCAACCCTCGGGTTCCGAATCAACCATAAACGAATCCTCCGACTGATGCGCAAGTATAACATCGTGACCAAAATCCGAAGGATGAACCCTTATCGAAAGCTCTCTCAGGCTTCGTATGAGCACCGCGTCGTGCCCGAATCTATTGAACCGCGAGTTCCGGCAGAGCGAGCCCGGGAAGGTATTCGTGACCGATATCACCTATCTCCCCATCGCCTCCGGCGAGAACGTCTATCTGTCTTGTGTGAAGGACGTCGCCACACGCGAGATCGTGGCACATAAACTGTCCACGGGTCTCCACATGGACCTCGTCTTTCAGACGATGGAAAAGCTCGAAGAGCATCTCCAAGGGAACCGACATCCCGAAGCGATGATTCATTCGGACCAAGGCTTCCACTACACCCATCCGGACTACCAGCAACTCGTCGGCGACCTCGGACTGGTCCAGTCCATGTCACGTCGGGGCAACTGTCTCGACAACGCACCGATTGAATCGTTCTTCGGTCATTTGAAGGATTATGTCACCAACCGTTCGTGCGGGTCAGTCGAGGAGGTCCGAGCGATCGTCGGAGACTACATAAGCTATTACAACTGCGAACGCGGTCAATGAAATCTAAAAAAAATGACCCCGGAACAATATCGGGACCATCTGATCGCAGCATAGAAAACGTGGACTTTTTATTAAACTGTCCATTTTACGGGGCTCAGTTCAGAATTTTAGAATGCAATCCACTTTTTACATATTTACTTTGTTAAATTCGGCGAAGGTCAACTTTATATTTCTTTCACACATGGAGAATGCTCCGTACGGTTCGCGTGTTATCCACTTTTATGTTGGCCATGAGTGATAAGGAAGCCGAACGTGTCACGACTGTCTTACTCGGACCCCTGTTCAACATCCGTTCCGTGCGCCAGACCGTGAGGAAGGTTCAGACGAACCTCGCCTATCGCTGGTTCCTCGGTCTCGGCATCGATGAGAAGGTTCCCGACCATTCGACGATCAGCCAGGCCTACCGCCGACGCTTCCAGGGGAACGACGTGTTCCAACAAATCTTCGAGGAAATCGTCCGACAGGCGGAATCTCACGGTCTCGTCTCCGGGCGCATCCTGATCACGGATTCCACGCACATCCGGGCGAACGCGAAAAAAGAACTGAAACCGGCATCTGAGAAGAGGGAGCGCCGGCTCGTCAAGGTGAGCCGGACCGACCCGGATGCGGGATACATGTATCGTGACCAGAAGCCGGAAGGCTTTTTCTGGCTGGCGCATCGGACGGTCGACGCCAAGCACAATTTCATCGTCGATGTACACGTCACACCCGGGAACGTCTCGGACAGCACCGTCTATCTCAATCGGCTCGACCATGTCCTCGAACGTTTCCATTTCCCGCTCGAGGCGGTCGCACCCGATGCAGGCTACTTCACGACCGGGATCGCGAAGGCGCTCGTCGAACGGGGCATCTTCGGGGTCATCGCCCGGAGGCGTTTCGGTGAGAAGAAGGGGATGTTCCGCAAGACCCGGTACACGTACCTCCCCTAGGGAGATGCGTATCTCTGTCCGGCGCGACAGCGCCTCACCTATCAGACGACGGACCGCCACGGCTATCACCATTACGTCTCCGACCCCTCCACCCCTCCATCTGTCAGAACTGCCCTCTCCTCGAGAAGTGCACGTCCGGCCGGACGCACCGAAGGGACATCACACGCCACGTCGATGAACATTACCGCGAGCAGGTGAATGAGAACCGCCTGTCCGCGTCTGGGAAATCCCTCTACCGACTGCGGCCGCAGACCGTCGAGCGCTCGTTCGCCGATGAGAAAGAGCTCCACGGGCTCCGTTTCACCTTCTACAGGGGGACCGCGAAGGTCCAACACGCCAATCTGGTGGCAGCCACCGCACAAAACATGAAGAAGCTGGCCAACCTGTTGGCCAGAAAGGACCGTCTACATAACATTTCTTCAATCTTTTGTCGGGCAGAACGCCTCAAGCTCGTTGAACATAAAAAAAGACGAACCAAAGCGCTATATGCGATTTGGTTCGTCAACAGCCTGTGTTCGATTAATCGTATTATTAAAAATCTAAATCTCAATTGTCGAATGAAATCATTCGCCTCAAGAGGAGCATGATGAACATAACTAGATGCTCTCACAAAAGAATCTGTAGAACTCTTGTGAAACTAGTGTAATCCAAAGAGCCTAGTTATCACACTTAACCTTATTCAGCCAGCGAATTGTAATTTTAACGAAGCTCACCTAACACCAACATTCAGCGATTGCTTCCATCATGCTCACATATTAAACTTCGCAGAAAGCAATTACCTCATCACGTGTGTATAGCCAAACTACTAAAACTTAACTGACAAAGATTTACACTTATCCTCACACTTTCGTGAACATTTGTATTACAAAACACATCGAGGTTGTTCGTGCACATATGATGTAATAACCCTGTCTAACTTTCAGGAACCTTTTGAACATAACATCGTGAGATTTTTAGATGCTCTCAAAA
>NZ_LR733440.1:0-3082 GCF_902506255.1 Exiguobacterium sp. 8H
GTCGTCCATCTTGCCCGCTCAGTTGCATCGACAACGCATCCGACGGGCTACCACCCGTCCCGATGCAACTGAGGGGACGCGTTTTCGTCCGCTCCTCCATCCTGATCCGCCCGCTCCCCTCCGGTTCCGAGATTTGGCCAACCGATTCTCCTGATCTCAGATGCCCGTCCTGTCTTCGCACTCTAGCACGCTGCTCGTCCACGCAAGGGCCGCAAAAAAATGACGCGCCATCATGCTGTCCCCCTCCGCGCCCGGCTCGAAGCAGAGGCTTCTCGCTATTGGGCTTCGGGGGCCGACCCTCTGGCGCTCTGCGCATTTTTTGACCTTTCTCTGTGGTCACCCTTGCGTGGTCTCGCGACGCGTGCGTCAGTGCCTTCGACAGGACGGGGGGCGATACGCTTACTGCCTGTCATCATACAAATCTGGTAGCCGGGAATTTCCCCGGCATCGGAAAAGGGGGATTTCATATGCCAAATTGGTGCAACAACACGCTTCACGTCATCGGGTTCGAGGACGAGGGGGAAATCGAGACGTTCCTGGAGGAGGTCGGCGACGAGAGAAGCCCGTTCTCTTTCGCCCGCATCGTCCCGCTCCCGTGCGACGGACATGACAATTTCGTCGCCTACGAGATATGGGGGACGAAGTGGGAGCCGACGGACGTCGATTTCACCGACCGATATACCGACAGGGTCGTTTTCGACTTCCTGACCGCCTGGTCGCCACCGCTCCCGGTCATCGGGGCGCTCTCTGTCCGCTTCCCACATCTCCGCTTCGTGCTCCGCTATGCCGAGTACGGGATTCAGTTCGCTGGTGAGGCGCACTACACCGAAGGAAAAGAGCTATATCACAACGAGTACACGCCCGAACAAGATATTTTCGGATATAGAGGATTCGTTCGGGCACACTTCTTCCGCTGACCGCCCAACAAAACACGAGGACGGCCCCGCTCCCGGGGCCGTCCTGTCTTCGCACTCTAGCACGCTGCTCGTCCACGCAAGGGCCGTCAAAAAAATGACGCGCCGGCGTGCCGTCCCCCTCCGCGCCCGGCTCGAAGCAGAGGCTTCTCGCTATTGGGCTTCGGGGGCCGACCCTCTGGCGCTCTGCGCATTTTTTTGAGTTTTCCCTGCGGTCACCCTTGCGTGGTCTCGCGACGCGTGCGTCGGTGCCTGCGACAGGACGGCGAGGGGAACACCCCGACGCCTCCTACATCACACAACCGAGGAGGAAACCACATGTCACAAACAGAAGAAAAGTACACCGTCCTATTGAGCGAGGGGAACATCCCTCAGCGTATCCCCGTATTCGAGACGCCGGGCAAGGTGCTCGCTCGCTATTTCGACCGCTTCGACGTCGTCCATCAACACGGCTTCGATTTCTGGGTACACGATGAGTTCCTGTTCCACGTCACGGACGACAGCGTGCCGAGCGTCATCTTCGAGGACGAGAACGGCGAAGCATATGACATCCTGTTCGGGAACGTGCTCGTGTTCAAGTCCAATGAGGAGGGCGAGACGTTGCCACTCGATGGGAACGACCTCGAACGGCTCGCCGACCTGCTGAAGCCCATCCGCATCACGCATCGGGTGACGCGGGAACGCAAGACCGGAACCGTCGTAAGACCGTGAGACGAAAGGAGGGGGAGACCCTTTCCCCTTCCCTTTTCGGAGGCGACGGGGCGGGCGTCGTCGCCCTGCCCCGTCCCTCTGATCTGGACGCCCCGCAGGTGGCGGGGCTTTCGGGCGGAACCTTTCGGGCGATGGCCCGAAAGGAAAAGACATCGAAAAGAACCCATCTACTGCAGTACGTATTCTGTTCATCTGATTATTAGTATCACTCTTTCTTTTCTTATTCTTCATCCTTTTACGATCATTACTGTGTTAAGAGAATACAAACAGAATCCGGGCTCATGCGTGACCGACTATGCGACCGGGTTCGCCGTCGCCTTCCGACGTCTCCACCCGCTCGCCGACTCGCTCATCGCACCGCTGGCGTCTGACGGGTCGATAACCAGACGGGCTGGCTCGTACACGTCGCCGCCCCTCTAGGTTCCTGACCCTTTCTTCACGACGCCACGGAGCGTCGGGGGCGTCCATGACGCCCGGGTCAGCTAACGCCTCCTCGGAACCTTTCCGGACACGCCGGAAAGGAACACCCTTGTCTCTTCTGCCGATTTGGCCTCGGAGCGTACATCGTGCCTATCGGCATGGAAGCCGGCCGGGGCGAGTCTCCGCTACGCCTCTCCTCCCCGTCCCGTTCGCATGCCGGCTCGCACGCGCAGGGCGCGCCCGCAGGCGGGATGTCAAGGCGGCCCGATTTTCTACGAAAATAGATGCCTCGTCTCCTTGACATTGCTCGGACGGCAGATGTCCTGCTCGGGCATCAAATCGGCAAAAATAAGCCCTTTGGGGCCCTTACCGCCCCGAGGCGTCCCTTTCAGGGACTCCAAATCGGGAAGAAATCACGAGCATTCTTTCGTGAACGCGTGATTTCTCTAGACATGTTGGCCAAACGACTGAAAGGAAGCGAGAAACATGACGAACCAGAACGACAAGAACAAGACGAGAACCTGCCGATACTGTGCGAGCCCGCTCGCGACGATCGGCGAAAAAGACCCGCAACAAGGCACGATGTACCGGTGCGACTTCTGCGAACTTTCCTTTGACGAGACCGAGACGATGGTCAACGGCGAGCGTCGACGCCGGCTCATCCGGCCGGTCGTCTCACTCGAGGACGCGAACCGCCCGACGAGCGAGCTCCAGCACCTGACGACCTACGAACTGTATGCCCTGCTGGGCGAGGTCCGGCGGGCACGGGGAAACGCCTACGACCTGCATCGCCTCGCCTACGACACCCGCATCGCCTCGATGTCGGAAGGCGTCGATCGGGAGACGGCCGACAACCTGAAACGCATGGTCAATCAGGCATTCAAGGACTTCGTGTACTGGAAACGGAAGGCGTATGTCGTCGAGAACCTGTTGATCGAACGGACCGGCACCTATCCGAAACGGATCACGGCCAAGTTCCTGGACAAGACGTGGGACCAGATCGTCCGCACCTACCAGGACACCGAGCCGATGTTCGC
>NZ_LR733462.1:0-5099 GCF_902506255.1 Exiguobacterium sp. 8H
AATAAAAATACTTATCAAATAGCTGTTTATGATAAAAAACGAAAAAAATCTTTTGTTTCTAATGTAAGAAATGTTGCTTCATCTCGTTATTTTTATGATTTCCCTTCTGTGGATCAGATGAGAAATCTTGTAGAAGGAGAAAAAGACGCTGATCATATTCTAGAAAATTACGGTAATGATAGTTTCTTTCATGTACAAATGGTCGAAAACTATTTTTCGGATGAAGTTGAAGCTCAATTCAAGGGTTCCTTGTCTAAATTAAAAGCTAAATACACTCTATCTAAAAACCCATTCGAATTGAGAAACATCTTTTCAAATGAAGAAAAGCAAGTTTTATCACACCATATTGCACTTCAGCTAACTCGAACGAATGAATTTCGCAAAACGATTTTAGAAGCTGACGAAAAGGTTATGAAAGCACTGACTTTTATGATAGCAAAAAGCCAGTTTCCTAACGTAACTCAAAATGATTTTGAAGTTGTTAGAAAAAAAGAATTTGAAAGTATAACACACGCATCTCATATGTTTGATGTTGGAGAAAGTGTTGCACAGGCTCTGTTTAACCACGTATGGTTTATAGGGGTTAATGAAAGTACATTACCTATCTACACGTCAGACAATCCAGTGGTGCAATATTCTCATGGTCCTCAAAATGAACTATTTTCATCAGGAGGCATTGCTTCATTCGGTACAGAAATCGCTTTTCCGATAAATGAAAAATTAATTCTTATTATGTATGAAAGAGAATATTGGGAGACTGTAGGTAAACAAAGAGAAAATATTTTCATTTCTCTAAGTGAATCAAATATTACTTTCTATAACTCTCTACAAGTTTTCCAGTCTAATTCTCAGATATATTCTGCTAATGAGGAATTTTCAACAATCAAAGAAATTTTAGAGCGCTCACCTGAAAAAATTCAAAGATTAGAAAAAGTCGAGGTTTTCGGTGGCGGAGAGAAAATCCTTTAGTCACGTCCTTTAAACGAATGTTAAAAAGACATTTTCAATAGTTGATTCCCATTAAAATGTAAAGGGCTGTAAATAGACCTTTACATTTTACCTTCGTTGTTTTTAAACTCATCTTTATTATCAACGTTTGTTTTCTGTCATACTTAATAAGTAAACAAATAAATAAAAAAGAAGGTCATTCATCACGAGAATTAGATGTATATAACAGAACTTGTCCTCACAGGTAAATGAACTAAAAAAACTATTACACAAAGGTTAAAATTTGAAAAATGTTTAGACTATATAAAAAAGGAGATAACATAGTCTTCTGAAAGCTAAATCGTTTAGACCGTACAACAAATACTGTATTTATTGTCTAACTTTTCGTTTCAGTTTACTGCGATGGTATTTTTGTACTGTCACATGAATTTCAGTTAATTCGTTTTTTCTAAAAGGACTTTCTTATTGTGAACGGAGGAAAGATTTTATTATTCAGAAGCAATAAACAAACATTTTCTTCTTAAAAAGATCATTTACAGCCTGATTTTAGATTATCACAAACCCACTTTTCGACATCGGAATGTATACAAAATTCAAAAGTTTAAATTGACTACATGTGGTATTAAAGATTAAAGTACGAGAAAATGATAAGGGCTATATTGTCTCAAAATTTAATGTTCATATTACATAAACAAAGTAAAGTGGTGATATTGATGCAATCAAATGAAATTAAAGTTACTTCATTCCGCGTGTCACAAGAGGTCAAAGAACACATTCAACGTCTAACGGAACAAAGACAGCTGTCGACAAACCAACTGTTCGAGCAATTGATAAAATTAGCCGAACAACAAGCACCTGATCCCTTAATTATAGAAGAGAATACCGCGCTTGAAGCGGCATTGAATCAAGTCCTCGCCCTCTTTAGTGAACGAGCCGCAAGACTTGAATCTCAACAGAAAGAACATAAACGAGTCAGCACTCGTTATAAAAATACCGTTCAATACCTCGAACAAAGCGTAATTGCAGAAACAGAACAACTCAAAGAAGAGTACGAGCAAAAATTTTCATTACATAAGAATGCGCTCACTCAATTACAAGACCAAATCAACCAACTAATCACTGAAAAAAAACTCGTAGAAGAAACGTTCGAAATAGAGCGGAACTCATTTAAAGAAGAATTAAAAGAGCAGAAAAAAAGAGTTTTTCAACTAGAAAATGAATTGAAAACACTCGAGCAAGAACGAAGCCATCTCAATCGCCAGAATCAGAACCTGATGGACGTAATCGATGAAGTGAAGTCACGTACGCACCGGAATAATCAGCTCAAGGAAGAAAATCAGAAGCTTCACTTGGAAGTCCAAATCCTACGGAGAGAAAAAGAAACGTTTGAAGTTCGTTTACAGGAACAAATAGAACTCGCCGTTCTTCGTGAAAGAAATATGCAATCAGATAGAGGTTAATATGTAGCAAAAACACCCCAAAACTTGCACCTGTCCAGTATGCAATGAAATATCATTTAGACGACTTCAATCTTCTAATTCTGAAAAAGCTTAACCCCTTTGAACTGAACCAAAAAAGTTGGACACTAAATAATTTTGTTAAGCGACCTTTAGAACCTGCGTCCAGTATTCAACCGGGCCCAGGTTTTTTAGTCGTTTCTTGATGCGACGATGATTGTAATACTCGATGTAGCGCTCGAGGAGCGCATGGATGCGCCGATAGCCACAACGTCCTTCGTGTGCGTGGAAGAGGGTCCGGATTGCTTCCTTCACGTCTGCGTACTTATCATCGGCCGTCAGGCGCGTCCGCCAATAGTAATAGACGCTTCGAGCCATATCGAGCACCTGGAGGAGCCCCGGTACAGGATAGGTCGTCCGTAGCTCGTCGATCACTTGGGCCTTGATCCGGTTCGTCGCGCTTCCTCTTCTTGAACCAAGGCTTTCAATTTTTTTAACGCTGCGTTCTCCATCTCGAGGAACTCGATCCGTTCCTTGAGCTTCTCGACCTCCGTCATTTCTTTGGGTTCCTGCTTCTTCCGTCTCGCCATCGGGGCACGTCCTTTCGGCTTGGCGACCAGTCCCTCGGGTCCCTCCCGTTCATAAGTGGATCGCCAGTTGGCGATCATCCCGGGAGAAGAGATTCTGTACTTCAGGGCCGCGTCCATCAGGGACATCCCGTTTTCCGCCATGTCTTTTAGTACCCTCAGTTTAAACGTCTGTGAGTGGACTGTATAGGACAGAGCGAAAATCGTCTCGCCCCACCGTTCGTAGAGAAGCACCCATAAACGTACCTGATGATGACTCACCCCGAACTCTTTCCCCAACGTTTTGTAGCCATCCTTATTTGTCAGGTAGCGTTCGACAATTTGAATTTTCAACGCCTTTGTGAATTTGGTCATAAAAAACACCCCATAAAAGTTGGATTTTTATGTCCAACTTTTATGGGGCAGTTCACCTTTTGTCATTTTTTAAGACAGTCATGTATGTGCGTTGTTAGTTCAGTCGGTGCATTATCGAGACAGCGTCCGATGCAGGCCATGCTACGGTGACAACTTTTTTGTACCACTTTCATTTCTGTCAGATGACAGAGAACATGTCGGTTGTCTTCTCCCTCGTACTTCTTAGTTTTGCTTTCTTTATGGCCGTTATACTGATTTATATACTTCTTAGAAACACTTCAATTGAATTCTTTAGAACAAGTTTTCGGATTTAATAAAATAGTCATTCTCAACAGTAATCTGTATCTTATGCAAAGGGCCTTTAAAAAAACTTATGCGCCTTGAGGGAGATGATCCCTGTACTGTACAAGAGTCATCTTTTTCACGTTCCACTGGTAGTGATGGTGATTATAGTAGCTAATGGTCCTACGACCCCCATTACACAAAGAGTAGAACATCGTGCACGCCTCTAATTCGGTGAGTGATGTCCTTGAAATTTCCGCATGATACGTCAGATGCACTTCAGGTTCATCGACACACCGACATGAGCAGATAGAAACATCCTGATCTGCCTAGCCCCTTCTTTCGCTTCTTGAAGTGGAACACCTTCAGAACGAGGTCACAAAGAACCATGTCTTTCACTTCACGTTCCTATCTGTCCTGTACCCTCCGCTTTGAGAAATAGGCGTGGTATCCCTGACGTTACACTCCGACCACGTGACAGAGATAGCCGACCATCCCTTTCATTCTGTGCTTGATGATGACACCTTGAATCAACTCGTATTTTGGTGATGCACTTAGTCCTTCTTTCCCCTCCCTTTCGCTAGGCGGATCTGCATTAATAGTTCGGCCTCGGCTTTTAACAGTTTGTTTTTTGGCCTCTAGCTTTGCGTACCGTTCCTCCGTAGACAGTTCTTCATCTTTGCTACGTCATGAATTGCCTACAGCTCAGACCCATTACCCGTCTCTATTATAAGGCGCTAACCCGCATCTCCTATAAGAGTTTATGCGCGAAGTACCAACCAAACCCGCAGTCACGAAAGATTTCTATCGCAAATCGTCTATCAAGCATCTGTACTATAAAGAGTTCTTTGAACTCATGGGTATCCATGATTCCTTTCGGTCTCACGGCCTTGACGTATTTATTCGTGTCCAACTCATTTATATCTTTCGCCGTAAACAGTTTCTTCGACATCTCAAATTCACTCCCGATATGATTTAGTTCAGTGTACACAAAAACCCTGAGTAATAGACTTTTTAGTGTCTATTACTCAGGGTACAGTTTATTTCAACCTATACACTTTTTAGCGAGGACTTTAAACGCATTGGAGATATTTTACTAATCTATATCATGTAATTGTTTATTCTAATTTCAATAGTAATGAATAATATTAGAGATAACATAAATTCGAGAAAATGAACCGTCATGTACGATGATAGCGTTTATAAAGTAACTTACATTTTCCCAAGCATAATTCCTATCAATGTTGATTCAAATTCACCACTACACTTTAAAAAAATCGCCTCTCTGAAGTTAATAAAATATTCTGTTTGGACCAATCTTACTTTGTGCTAATTTCAAAATATCACCAATTTATTTTTTCATTTCCTTATTACTATTAATCTCACGTTTTTGACAAACACCTCTTTCACTCTGTTTGCCATTTTTCACTGCATAGTCTGGCTTGTAGCCTGCAATACGTCGATTTCGTTC
>NZ_LR733441.1:0-3850 GCF_902506255.1 Exiguobacterium sp. 8H
GACTGTTCACGTCGGACGGCGTCGTGAAACGTGTCGACGCGCTCGACGCGGACGCGGACGCGTTCCGGGAACGGACGCACGACCGCCTCGTGGCGGAGCTCGAATGGCGTGTCGAATCGTACGAGGAGGCGATCGTGAACCTCCTCTATGAGAACGAAGAACTCGTGAAACGGAACGCCCAGCTCGATGCCCAACGGGCGAACAAGTCGGACGAGGAACTGCGCGAGATCGACAGCAAGATCACACAGAACACGACGCGGATGACGACGAACGAACTCCAGATCGAGGAGCACGAGGAGGCACGCGACGTGACGCGTGAACGTCTCGAATCGCTCGCGAACTGAACGCCCGATCGACAAAAAAACGACCATCTCCGTCGCCGAAACATGACAAAAACGGATCGTACATCGCGCGATTCGCGACATGAAATCGACAGATTGGCACTCAAGTAGCTTGTGTGCCAATCGCGTCATTGGGAACAGGAAAACAGGAGAGTCGCCGACCGAAAAACGGCGAGTGGATGACAGGCAACCTGTAAACCCGGAAGGGGACAAAGAGGGGAAGAATCAGTAAACGGCTGTAAACAGGCCTCGAAAAACAGGGGGACAAGAGGGGGAAATTGAGCGTTTTTTTGATATCGTCCTGAAATCGCGGTACTACCGCGATTTGGGCGTAATTTGATACACATTTGATATCAAATTACAGTTATGCTCTAGTCACCCTCTCCCTTGCATCCAAATGGCTGGTGTACAAGCTGTCCATCCTGTCATCCAAAAGGTGATTTGATGAACAACAATCGTCTTCCTGAAAACGGGCGAACGTGATCCGGGAGACCGAGAAAACGAATGGATTTGGAGGAGGAACGAGATGATGGAAACGAAAAAATCAACGGGCGGACGTGTGCGACCACCGAAGCGGTCGACAGAGAAGATGGATGTACTGGTACGTGGGTTGAGCAAACCGGCCGTCGAGTTGTTGGACACGCGAGCGGAACAGGTCGGATGGAGCCGGAACGAATTGATGGTGTACATCCTCGAGGCCTATGCGGACGGTGATATCCGTCAGCGATCGGTCGACTGGCAGGTCGTTCGTTCGGTCGAGTTCCTGAACCTGGCGGACCGGATCGAGGGCGTCGAGGACGTCCTCGTCGAGGTCGCCCGACGACTCGACGAGCGTCTGCCCGTCACCCGAAAACGTGACCGGGAGGAGGGGTGACCGATGCACAAGACGACGACATCCGAACTGTATGCCTACCGCCCACGTGCGATCCGCGCAGTCGTCTTCCGGCTCGAACCGGAGGCACAGATCGAGCTCGAACGCATCTGTGAGCGATACGGCTGTGACTCGGAACAGGAGGCGCTCCACGTCATGGCGATCCAGTCGGCGGCCTTCGCGCGGCTCCGCCTCGAAGGCAACGGCGACCGGTCGCGCATCCGACTGTTCCACGAACTGAGACGCTCGATCGACGCCAAGATCAGACGCTGGAAACAGGAATGGATGACGCGGAAGATGACGACCCGAAAGGACGTGCGCTGACATGTCCGGCACGCCCGGTATCGTCCTGAAGTGTCAGTATGACAGACCGACGAAGACGCGCGAGATCGGGTCCGTCGCCTCCTACTATGCATACATGAACCGATTCGACGAGATGGAACTCACCGACACGGAGGATCGCATCGACCCCACCATCGAACGGTATACGACCTATATGGAAGACGAACAGAAGACGCGCTCGCTCGGCGTCTTCACGGGCGAACGGGACACAATCAGCGAGACGGAACGGGCAGACCTGATCGCCCGGTTCGACGACTCGATCGAACGCGACGGCCATCTCCTGAAGGACGTCGTCTCGTTCGACAACCGGTGGCTCGAAGAACAGAAGTTGTACGACGCGAGGACCGACCGGCTCGACGAGGGGCGCCTGCGTGACGCCGTCCGTGACATGATGGACGGCATGGGCAAGAAGATGGGACGGGACGACCTCCTGTGGGTCGGGTCGATTCATCGCAACACCGACAACATCCACGTGCACATCGCGACCGTCGGCGAGCGGGAGCCGTTGACCGAACAGGAGGCGTTCCGCAAGGACGCCGTCCGCGACACGATGAAGAGCCGTCTGTTGTCCGGGCTGACGGACCGGGATGCGGAACTCGAACGCCTCCGGGCGTTGACCCGGGACCGGATCGTCGAGCCGTTGCGTGACGAACGGCTGGCGTGGTCCGACCCGACGCTCGACCGACATCTCGCCGAGATCCGGCGACGTCTCCCGGCACAGAAGAAGGAACAGAACTACAAGAAGATCAAGGAACATCATCCCGAACTGCGGGAGCTGATCGACCGGGCGAGCACGCACTACCTCGAGACGCACAAGGCGACCGAATGGGCCGACCTCAAGGAGAGCTTGGAGCGCGAACAGCGCGTCCACGTCCGTGCCTATGGGGGCTCGCCACGCTTCGAGCGACAGTACGCCGACAACCGGCGGGCCGACCTGTACCAGCGACTCGGGAACACGCTCCTCACTCAGGCGAAGGCGAGACCCGATGTGACCGAAGACCTCGCCCTCCCGACCATGGGACGGGAAAAGGGGGAGCCGTCAGCGGGCAACCGTGACGCGTCGAAGGAACAACCGAAGGGGAAATCGACACCCGACACGCGAGAGGAACGCCGAGGCCGAACCGGCAAGTCAGCGGTCCCGTCCGTCCCCCGGAAGGACAAGAGACGGGGGACGAACGGGAAGCCGGGGCGTGGCGCCCCGGTAAAACCAGAGACCCCCCGCCGTCAGTCGATCACGGCCCTCGCGCCGGCGGCGCGGGTCCTCCCGATCTCCGACGGGCGACTGCTCGACCAGCTCGACCGCACCGTGCGCGAGGAGGAGCGTCGTCATGAACAGGAATACCGCCAGCTCCGTGCCCGGGCGATGGCACGGGAACGTGACGAACTAGACCGATGAGAAAAGAGGAGGCGATAGGATATGGCACGGATTGGTATAAAAGTCAGCCCGGAGACGCACGAACGTCTGGATGAGTTACGGATCGAACAGGGCTTCTCATCTTTTGAAATGACCATCTCGTTTTTGTATCGACAGTTGAAAGCACAACAGGAAATCGACGACCTGCGAGTCCGACAGATCGAGACCCTACAGAAACAGAACGCCGAGCTCCATCGGGCGTTCCTGAACCAAGAAGACATGATGAAGCACCTGAAGAAACTGATCGGGTCGGTGGAATCCATCGACGGGAAAATGGAAACATGGATGCTTATGACCAGACCAAAACGATGAGAAATGAGGGAATGAGATGACACGAATCAGTATGAAAGTCAGCCCTGAAACACACGACCGCCTGAATGATCTGAGAATGGAACATCACTTCTCGTCCTTTGACGAGACGATCAACTATATCCATGAAGAACTACAGGAACACCAATATACGGTGACACGACAGAACCAGGAAATCTTGATGCTCCGTCAGAAGACGCGAGAGCTCGAAGTGATCCTGAAAGCGCAGCGTTCGCTTGAAAACGCCCAGGCGGTCTACGGGAAGATGTTTGACGGCTTCCTCGGGATCATGGAGCTGTTCGTGGAAGAATTGAGAGAACATGTCGTCCCGGACGACAAGAAAGGGGCATTCGTGAACCCGTTCAGTATGGAAGAAGAGGAGTGCCGACGGGTCTATGAATACCTTGCGCCGACGCTACGACAGGTCGCGACCGACCTTCGTCAGAAAGAACTCGAAGCCAAACAGATGGACGCGGCCTATCGGAAGGGCAGACGGCACGTCGAGGCACCCGGAGGAGAGGGGGCGACACAGTGAAGGTCATGCGCTGGCTGATCGCGCTCGTCCTGTTGGCC
>NZ_LR733463.1:0-1818 GCF_902506255.1 Exiguobacterium sp. 8H
GGTTCCGGGTGGAGCCGATCCGTAACGCGGATGGCACGGTCCGACGCGGCCGTGGGGCCGGGTACCGCATCTGTCGCCTCGCCTCGCTCGTGTCACGGGTCCGTGACATGAAGCGAGAGGGGATGGCCTGCCCACCGTCCCTCCAGTACCGCGCGATGACGTTCGCACCGCGCCATGCGGAGCGCTATGAACGGGTCGCAAAACGGGTGAAAAAATTAAAATTAATGTCTTTCTTGCCAATACACTTAGGTACCGTGGCCGAGCTTTCTGACGGGGGAGGAGGGACCTATGCCCTGTTGAACCCCTGGAAACGGATGGTCTGTGAGGCGCGTCTCTCTCGTGAGACGTATCGGATCGGGCGGTCTGTGTTCTTTTCTCGGGGTTGAGGCTTACCCAAACCCTTGGATGTGGTATGTGAAATAATGTTAACAGGCCAATGATGGGGCAGGAGAATCGGCTTTCTCGTGTGTGGCACGAGGGATGCGAGCCTAGCGCAGTCTGGCGAGTCGTCCCGCAAGTGCCCCGACAAGCGGGTCGCAGGCGTCAACGCCGGAGAGCTGCGCGTTCAGGGTTTTCCGGACAGCACAAAAGGACCGGCAGGGGATGTAAGCGCTCGTCTGGTGTGTCCGCCCTGTCGGTCCTTCGTATGGTGTGTCGGGACCCTCCCGTGGGAGGCCTGTCCCAGATGGCTGGGGGGGACCGATCTTCCTTCGTCGAGGATAGAGGGTGTGCCGTGGAACGCTTTGAAGGAGCGTCCCACCGGGAGTGACCCATGTGTCCTTCACGATCTGACCGATCGCGCCCAGCCCTCCCCAGTATAAGGCATCTTCCCTGGCGGGGACACCAGAAGTGAATCAACGCCCCATCAAACATAACAAAGAGCCTCCCGATCGGTCGTCGGAAAGGCTTCTTGTCGCACGGGAAGTAGGGATAACCCGTACATGTTTGATTATATATGAAACCACGAGGGCGTGGGTGGCAAGCTTCGCCAAAGAAAATCTAAAAAGGAGTCCAGGAACCGTTTCGGGGCGGTCCCTGGTTTCTTTGTTCCTCTTTCGTCCAAGGCGTCCTTCTTAGAGAATTCGTTGGGTTCGGATCGAAGGACGCAGCGTCCGGGAGCTGAACAAGACGTGTTACTGACCGATGTGACGAGAACATCTAACGACAATACACATAACACAAAAAAGGGTATCGACGCCCTGGAGGAAGAGACCGAGTAGGTTTTAGTCTCCAGGGACGTGGACACCCTTATCCTATGGCATAGACACGTCGTCGTATGAACGAATAGGAGACGGCATGCATGCATATTTTGAGAGGACGAACGAAAGCCACCCCAGTCCAAGAGGTGGCTTTCGTCCTACCATCCTAAGTCTGTACACCATTTGGCGGAGTGTTGGGAGCCGTCATTTCCCAGAAGAAACCATCAAAAGAAAACTCTAGGCTAACGACTTCCAACTACTCACCATTTTAGTATCCCGAAGGGTCTCACCTTCTCCAAAATGAGAACGCTTGCGCGTTAATTTTTGAGAATGGATGTACGTTTTTTGGGAACAATTCGATCCGACATTTGTCGAAACAATTGTCGGATTTTGTCGCTTTCGACCCTGTCAGGAAACTTTTGTTCAAGACACAAAATATTTGAGGAAAACGACTCCGAGTTTCCTGAAACGAGGTGAAGGGTCTGACGTCAACCATCTTAAAAACGGATTTTTCAACCATCACTTTTTGAGAATCGTCAGGATTCGAGAGAGACGACAAGTCGCATGGTTGAGCCGTTTTTGTTACAATAAGGACGTCGGATAATCGTCCGGGAGCAGG
>NZ_LR733442.1:0-3159 GCF_902506255.1 Exiguobacterium sp. 8H
TGCCTCCGGGGTCTCGCCTGCCCGTCTTGGATGCGTCTCAGCTGGAACCGTTCCAGCCGTTCGCGGAATCGTCGGATCATGTCTCATCTCTCCTTTCGGCCGTTCTGGCCGTTGTGGTGTCGCCGGTCGTGGCGAGGTCTGACGGGGCGTCGGCTCCGTCAGGGGTGGCGGGGAAGGCGTCTTGTCGTACGCCGCACGTGCTTCAGGTGGGACGGTCGTGTCAGGATGTTTCGGTTGCTCGTTCGCCTTCATCCCACGTCTCCATCGCCATGGTTGTGGTTGTGGAGGTGGGGGGCTCGCTTCTCCGGTCGATGAATCCGGATCGGGTCCCGCCTGTCCGGTCCGGGCAGGCTCACCCGACTGTGACGTCTGCCATCCATACCGTCCACGCGGTCTCGTGCTTGACTCAGGTTCAGGAGCCGGTTCTGACGGGACCGATTCTTCCTGCGTTCCAGGCGCTGAACTCTCGACGGTCACCTGTCCCGCCGGTTTCTCTTCATCAGGCCGTGGGGTTTGCCACTTCCAACGTTTCCGAGGTGTCGGTCCCGTTTCTGTCTTCTTCGATTCTGGTGTCGATTGTCCTGTCACGTCAGGCGTTGCCTGTGCGTCCTTCGAGGCGGACGAGGCGTCCGGTTTCGACTCCGTCGCGCCACCCTTTGGCGGGTCCGTCTTCCAACCATTCTTGGCGTACTTGGCCAATGGCGAGCGGGACGCCGCGGTCGATGTCGCGTCCGCTGATGATCCGGTCTTGTCCTTCTTCGAGTCGCCGTAGTCGATCCTGAGCGGGACCGGCAAAGCGTCGTTCTTCTTGCCCTTGAGCGTCTCGGCCGAGCGTTTGACCGCCGCGGCGCCCGTCATCGCGCCGATCCCGGCTGAGAGTGGGGCCGTGAACACCGAACCGCCCGCACGGGCCATGTCGACGCCCTCACGGAGCCCGGCACGCGTCCCGAACTTGTTGTCAAAGTACGTGATCCCTTTGAACAGTCCAACAGTCAGGACGAACAGACCGATCAGTTTGGCGAGCCCGCCCTGATCCGACGCGAACAGCAGATTGCTGAAATACAGATAGAGCCGGAACCCGAGCACGAGGATGACGAGCGTCAGGAGCTTCTGCGCCAACTCGGTAAAGATATTGCGCATCGTGTCGCTCTCCCGCGCGCCGATGGCGGCCGCAATCGGGGCGAGCACCTGCGCAAGCAGAATCTCATACAGCAACATCGCCGTCTTGAACGCGACGAACAGGAGCGCGAAGGCGAGGACAATGAGTTGAACGAAGATCGGGAGGAAATTGATGTGATAGCGGTAATACTTCGTCGCCCCGATCCCAAATATCCCGTCATCCAGTTCGACCGCTTTGTTTTGAGACGAGTCCCAGTATCGGGTCAGGATTTTCTTGTCCATATCCGTCTCCATCATCTCGTCCGTGACTCGGGCCACCGGGTTCAACAAGACGAAGCTCTGACGGGAGTCGATCTCGTTCTTTTGGCTGAGCGTCATCTCGTCCGGGGACGTCCGCCACCCGTCCTCCATGAACTGCTTGATGTCATACACGTTGCCCCGTACGACGACCTCCGTCAACGGGATGTCGACATCCCCACCGTTCGTGGCCTCCTCGACGAACACCTGGCCACTGTCGCTCAGGTCGAGCCCCTTCGAGACGACGTCCGGCACGATCAACACGACGACGATGGCGAAGAAGAACGCCTGGAACACGTTCCCGTACTTCATCTGAGGATTGACGAACATCATGTAGCCGAGGATGACCCCTTGGATCATCATGAACGTCCAGAAGAAGAAGGCGAACACGCCCTCCAACCGCCCGATGAGCGGGTTCGTGAAGAACCCACGGAACAGCTCGTCGATGCCCGTGTACAGCGTCTCGACGCCCTGCAGAAGCGATAGGAGACCGAGCATCCAGCCCCAGAGCACCGTGCGGAAGTAATCCGACATGATGCTCGTGACATCAAAATACGGACTGAAGGTCTCATATAACGTTGCATTGATTTCCAATTGCCTTTCCCTTCCTTTCTGCCCGATATCTGGGCACGTACACAAAAGGACGGCCACATGAGGGCCGTCCTGATTTCTTGCTTATTGGTCAACTAGCGACAAAAGTTCTTGGACATCCTTGTCCACGTCACGCTCGATATCCTCGCGCGTCTTCCCGCCCTCGGCGACGAGGGTTTGTTTCCCACGATAAATCTCACCGTCATGGACGAGACCGATTTCACTGTATTTCGAATGGAATAACGCATAAATCTGATCATTGTATGGATTTTCTTCTTTGTCGATGACGAAATAGTGAACCTCCTTCTCCTTGAACACCCGGTCCATCATCTCCGATACTTTCGATTCACCGGCGATGTCAAAGCTGTCACCCTCATAAAAGAAGAACGTTTTGCCTGCCTCTAACATCTCATTGGCCTCCGTATAGGTGATGACCGTCGGACCCTCGCCCTCGTACAGCGTGTCGAGCGCTTCCGCCCGGCCACAGCCCGACAGCGTCAACAACAACCCGCCGAGCATCAACAGGGCACCGATCAGCAATACATTCCATCGCATTCGTTTCATCATGGTTCCTCCTTAGTTTTCCGTATCACCTTCCCCCTCTCCCAAAAGATAAGGTCGGAGTAGTTTCTCCGCCGTCTCCTGATCAATCGGGGCGAAAATGTCGACGACATCCTCTAAATCAATCAGAATCGTCATCGTCCGTTTCGAGAGCGGTACCTGTTCCTTTTTCAGGTCGATCCACTCTTCGAGTGTCCGCGTCTTCTCATCTGTATTCGGCTCTTCGTCGTTCGAGTCGTGAGGTTCCCCTTCATCCGGTTCGGGAGAAGGGCGGACGGGTTCCTCTTGCGTCGGTTCAGGGCTCATGCCGAACGTGTCGTCCAACAGGTCGAGCCCGGATGGTGTGGCCGGCGTCTCCGTCTCACTCTCCGACTTGGCCGGGACGTCCGTCCCGTGCGTCGGGAGGGGCGTCGAGGAGGACTCTGGTTTGACCGTGGAGGATTCAGATGGACCTGATCCCTCCTTCTGTCCGGTGGACGCGTCCACGGTGTCTTCTGGGGCCGGAGCGCCCTCTGGGGGCGTGAAACGCGTGATCGGGCCGTCATACACACGGCGTTCGCGCCATGCGATGACCTGGTCCATGTATTCCTT
>NZ_LR733464.1:0-3157 GCF_902506255.1 Exiguobacterium sp. 8H
TATAAAGGTTCCATTAAATCAGAGAAAAAAATCTCTAATTTCTTTGCTTTACTCTGTTTTTTTATTACTTGCACTTCTTTATTATTTCTACTGATTAATCGACGCTTCACCTCTCGAAGTTCTTCTCGAGTCATTTCATACACCGTCTTACTTCCATTTTCTGTTGAATATTTCTTATTTTCTAGAAGTGCTGACTTTGGATTTTCTGGCCAAGATAAAAGTTCTGCAAGTTTTGTCGCACTGAAGTTTTGCTCTATAGTTTTCTCCAGAATGTTTGGTCCGAATATATTCCAAAACGAAACAAATCGATTGACTTGGGCGTGCGACATTCCAATCTTGTTCAGAAAATCTTTCCAGGTTCCTTGTTCTTTTTGGAACTCTCTTTTTGTTTCCGGGTCACGGAATAAGTTGTTTGCATGAGCAAGTATACGACATTTTTCAACAAAACTAGTCGCTTGAATAGCATCAATATGATTGTAGTATTGAACAATATCATCCATATCCTCAGGCAACTGTTTTGTAATAATACGCGACAATCCTGTCGCTGGAAGAGATTGATAGGGATTCGATACAATCGTAGTCACAGAGAACTCTTTCACAGCTTCAACTTGTTCTATACGGCTATCTGTTGTTTGCTGATTCTGATTCACTGGAAGGTTGGCACTGAATGTTGAAATTTTAGGTGTATGTTTCTTTCGGTTGTGACTCATAACGATAGGACCTCCTGAGCAAGTTGTAGATAGGCATTAGTTGCTGGACTCTTATGGTCAATAACGGGTCGAGAATCTCGTTGTAGTGTTTGAACTTTTACTGCGTAAGGGATTGTCGTTAACACTGGAATCCTGACTTCTTTCCCAAATTCTCCGAGTTCTTTAACTGTCGTAACATCACCCTTCGAGCGTGCGCTTACCATCGTCGGAATGAATGCTGCAATATGGATGTCTTCTCTGAAGCGTTTCATCTCTTCAAGTTCTTCTGGTACAGAGTAGACCGCGTCCATTGAGAATTTCTGCATCTGCACAGGCATCACAATCCGATCTTGGGCAACTAGTGCGCAGCGCGCATATGGGTTGAGGGCTGAAGTCGATCCTGGACAGTCGATTAGACAAATATCAAACAACTCATCGATTTTAGCAAGTTCTTCACTGAGACGATACTCATAACCGATTTGGCTTGTCAGGTCAGTCGGTGAAGCCGAGCGTCTAGTTGGTATGAGATAAATAGTCCCCATCTCATACTGACATGTCACAATGACTTGTTCGATTGGAGTGTAGAATGGGTCATTCTCTTCCAGTAAGCAATCTAATAATACTTTTCCTTCATAGTCGTTAGTTAGACCTAATCCGTTTGTAGAAGAAGCCTGGTCGTCCGCATCGATGACGAGGACACGTAATCCGTCACGTGCATAGGCATGAGCCAAATTGATGGTCGTCGTCGATTTACCGACCCCACCCTTTCGATTGTACAGTGCGATTTTCTTCATGATTCGTCTCCTCGCTTCTCGTAAATGATGTTGTCGTTTACGGTCCGCTCAATGATTTCCGTCAGTAGCTCACTCACACTCCTATTCTGAGCATGCGCATACTGTTGAAATTGATTGGACAGGTCGGACGGGATTCGTGCTGAAAGAACGGCAGATAGTCTCTTTGTTTTCTGAAACGGGCTGACTTTGACCTGTTGTACGGCTTCACGGCTTTTACGGGCCTCGCGTATCTGTTTGACTGTCAACTCGTCAACGCTTCGCGACTCTCCGTCAATATAGAGTCCTTGTTCAACGACTTCCTCGACATTGTCGAGATACATCAGTTCAAACAGTTTAGAAGCCGGTAGGCTCGCAAGTGATGCTTCAAGTCGATGTAACGTCTCATAGGCTTTGATATACCGGGATGCAAGAGAACTCGACATCGATACAGCTTCAAGGAACCCGATCCATTCTTTTTTGTCATGCATCTCGGAACGAGCGATGACGAGACGTTTCCCGATTTCAAATACAGAAATCGTTTGAACTCTTGAGAGCTCATTGATCTCATGAACGAGGTCCTCCACGTCTTTTGATACCGGAAGTTTTTGGACGAGTGAGCTTATATTCGTTAGTCCGCTCTGATAAGGATGCTGTTTACTTGGTTTGATTTTATGAATGTTTCGATTACGTGCTTTCATGATAATTCACCTGCTTGTTCGACGACTTGTTTGGCCAATAGTTGAAATGGTTCAGCAAGCATCTTCGATTCCTTGGAGCGGTATTGGATGACACTCTTTCCACTTTCGGCAGCTTTCTCAATGAAGGTAGATCGCTTGATTATCGGAAGAATCTCTAATCCTTCCTCCTTTGCGATTGCTTTCATTGCTTCATAGTACTCTTTATCTGCTTTTAAAGAAGCATCCATGGCGACAGGTAGAATGCCTGTAATAACGAGATCTGAATTATAGAACTTTTTCACTTTTTGCACAGTTCGAATTGTACTCGCAAGCTGATCGAAAACGAGTTTTTTAGGCATGAACGGGATGACTGTCATATTTGAAGTCGAAAGTACGATTTTTGAAAGTTCGTTGATTGACGGGACCGAATCTAAGATGATCCAATCAAACTCATCCTCTAGTGGTGCAATCATATCTTTTAATAGAAAGAGCTTATCTTGTTCTGAGATCAGATTGATCAACCGGGCATTTCGTTCATTCGAAGGGAGGAGACTCACATGATACGTTTCGTCGTCAAACAAGACTTCTTTGATATCGAGATTACGTGTATGCACATCAAACATTGTCATGTACTTGATTGTGTCGGATTCTTTTAACATCAGCTTACTGAGTGAGCCTTGAGGATCTAAATCAATAATCAGGACTCGTTGCCCCAGCTCGCCCAATGTGTAAGCCATATTCAATGAACAGGTCGTTTTGCCTGATCCACCTTTCGATATGTAAAACGTGAGTATGTTCATCTTCTCTCCCCTTTCCCTCTCATATCATGTCATAATCTCGTTTTTCTTACAACATAAAAACAGTAAAGACGTCAATATATTTTGATTAAAAATGTATACAATCAAATTTTATTTTTGTATACGTATAATCACCTGTAAACGTTCACCGTATACATTTCGACATCGAAATGTATACGGTGAACGTTTGAAATACTAATGACTTTATATGACGGTGATGT
>NZ_LR733443.1:0-2259 GCF_902506255.1 Exiguobacterium sp. 8H
TCGTCTAGGTGCTTCTTTTTTTGTGCCTGAACCCCGGGTCGATCGACCGGCTGATTATGTAACTCTTCACGCATCCGTCGGATGCCAATTTTCAGAATCTAGTTCCATCATACGCCTCTCTGAATCAAAACACAATATACGATTTCCCCTCTAAACCCTATTTCTATAGCCGTTTTTGAAAGAAGGTCAATGCCAAGACACCCTTGTTTCCTACCCTATTTCCCATTCTCGATATGCTAAAGATGCGGTACTTGAAATATATAAACCTACCTTCCCGCCCCCCATCACTTCTTGTCAGAATGACATTCGTAAAACATATGGCGACATTAGAAAACATATATAACATACATATGACACACATTCGTCATTCAATGTTTTACATAAGTCATTCTATTATCATACATAATGATCACTTTAGAAAAACCAAAGTCTTACTTCATACAAATATCACTCTTATGTATGACATTTGAATTACTAAAATAAAACAAAAGTTTTACATTGTGCATTCAATTTACATATGTTATTCTTATGTCATACAAAAATCATACTTCGTGCTGGTAGTCGAGGAGGAATGATGTGTTGTCCGAGCACAAGGTCTTTGACGGGCATACACAGACAACAATTATGAGTAAAAACCTACATATGGTGGCTGCGGTAGATATCGGAAATGCAGACGTAAAAGTCGAGACGTCGAAAGGTGGCCTCGTCGCGCCGAACGCCATCAGCTCTTCTTGGAACTACAACTTCGGGGACATGACGGCCCTCCAGTTGGCCGAACGGCTGTTGGACCACCTCGTCGTTGAGATTTCCTCGTCTGCGATTCACACGTTGTCCGGTCCACACGCCGTCGGAAAGGCCGCCTTCTCCGTCGGTACGAGTTCCGTGCTCATGACGATGCCGATCGACGGCACGACCGTTCGATCGAACAAACACGAGAATGAACAGTCGGCCTACGTGACACACGCCTTATTGGCGGCCTCACTCCTTCGTGACCATGTCGACCAACACGGGGACATCCCGAAACGGATCGACGCGACAATCACGCTCGGTACTGCCATCCCTGCGATGCTCTGGGCTAAGAACAAGGCGCACGCACGACAGCTCGAACAACAGTTGCTCGGCGATCACCTGGTGACGATCTGGTTAGGGGACGAACGCGTCCGCGTCTCGTTGGACTACCAAAGCGTGAAGGTGACGTCTGAAGGCGTCATCGCCCTCTACGCCCTAGATCAGAATATCCGCAAGCAAGGGAATCTGATCGTCGATATCGGGGAGGGGACGACCGAGTATGCCTTCACTGACGGCGGGGCACCTGTGCCGGCCCTTACCTCTGGGAGTCGGAACGGGGTCGGGCACGCCTTAGAGGGTGCGACCGAATCGTATGCTCGCCTGCATCAAATGGAATACTCTCGCCATACGTATAAGGCTAAAATGAAATCGAAGAAAGACTATGCATTGGAGCTACGTAAATTGTTCGAAAACCATAAACGTGCCCAGGCACAAGAAATCGCCGAGCAAACCGAGCGACAGCTCACATTGATCGAACGTGACCCTGAGCACGAGGTCGAGAACATCATCTTGATCGGTGGCGGTGCCGTCGTGTTCCATGAGGAACTCGAACAATCGCTCCTCCCGATCGTCAGCAAATGGGATGTCCGTCTCATCAACGGGATCGAGGATAGTGTGATCTTGAACCTGAAAGGGCTATACATCCTTGCGAAACAATTGGAGGCACAACGGATCGAAGAAGGTGTTATCGTTGAGTGATAAAAAACGTAAAACCGCCCTATCCCTGCGCCTTAGCTCACTGAACGACGTCGAATATGAGGCATTACAACACTTCCACCAAAAACACAAGGGGAGCGTCCGTGCCTATGCACAGATGATTTTGCTGATGAACGAGCTCGCGGGAGACCTGGACTTTTCTCAACCGCTCGAAGTGGCCAAGTTCCTTCAATCGACTGAACAGCGAACGAAAAGCAAAACAGATCAGCCAGTCACCAAAGAGAAGGACATGAAACGGACCTCAACAGCACGTCCAACACGAAAAGAAACAGATGAGCCGAAGCTCGATCTGGATTCCCTCTAAATGCCTCATCCGGTCCCTCGCCATTCGTGCGAGGGGCTTTTTTGTCGTCCATCTTGCCCGCTCAGTTGCATCGACAACGCATCCGACGGGCTACCACCCGTCCCGATGCAACTGAGGGGACGCGTTTTCGTCCGCTCCTCCATCCTGATCCGCCCGCTCCCCTCCGGTTC
>NZ_LR733465.1:0-3213 GCF_902506255.1 Exiguobacterium sp. 8H
CAAATCATACAGTTTAATTTTAAAGTAATTGAATTCGTTATTCGAATTAATTTAAACAATACATTCTTGATAGGCTAGATTCTGAACAGTCGCCAGTTCGTTAGTCTATCGATTGTTCCACGTGAATGATTGCCTCGAATGGAACATAGATGATTCCGTCCCGCTGATTGGCCAGCTCGACGGTCCGCTCCATGTAGTTCGTCCGGTGCACGAACCCCTTGAACCGCTTCATCTCCCGCTCTTCCATATACTTCACCTCGACCACGTCCCCACTGAAAATCGCATCGTTCAAAACGTTCTCATAAACCGATAGGACCTGTTCGTCGACATCAGGCATCTCAATCTTTTGAATTTCTTTATAGTATTTCGTCAGTAGGGCTCTGTGTTCGGGCATGAGAAATGGGATCCATTTCAGTTCGCCTCGATCGCGATACATCGTCATAAAAATCATCCTCCTAATAAAACGAACATTTGTTCTTATTTTATACCCGGTTAACCTTGTTTGAACAGCCTTTTTCGTGATTGGTGATTCGTGCGTCCTGTTTCCGTACTCTAGCTCGCTGGTCGCCGGTGCAAGGGACGTCAAAAAAATGACGCGCCCTCCGGCCCGTCTTCCTTCGCTTTTGGCTCAAAGCAAGGCTTTTCGCTCGTTGGCTACGGAAGCCTGGTCCTTCGTTTGCTCTACGCATTTTTTTGAGGCTCTCCCTGCGGTCGCCCTTGCACCGTCTCCCGACGCTCGCTTCGTTCCCGTCAACAGGACGCACAACGGTGTTCGTTCTGAGGACAGCTTATCCGAAAGGGGACAAACCAACATGGAACTTTCGTCAATCATCGAGGTCATCCGTATCAAGCAAGAGGTTCGAGAGGAAATGGTCGCGCTCGAGCACGCCATCATCCAATCACCCGACAACGCCCGACAAATCGGGGCATCTTTCATCGGGGATGATGACCGTGAAGTGTTCCTCGTCATCATGCTCAACACGAAGAATCGGGTCATCGGTGTTCATCGGGCGCACGTCGGGAGCGTCAACTCGAGCGTCGTCCATCCGCGGGAAATCTTCAAATGCGCCATCTTGAACAATGCCTCTTGTATCATCGCCTGTCACCAACACCCGAGCGGGGACCCGAGCCCGAGCCGAGAGGACATACTCGTCTCAGAGCGCTTACATGAGGCGGGCGACCTCATCGGCATCCCGGTGCTCGACCATCTCATCCTCGGTGCGGACGAGTCATATGTCAGCATGAAACAGCGAGGTTACATGGGTTGAATGGAAAGGAGCGGGGCCGGGGGACCGGTCCTGGTCCGTCCGGTAAGGGCAAGGAGGAAAAACATACGTTTTTCTTTTACAAGATTGGCGACTCGCGTTGCTCTCGCCTGGATCCAGAATTCGGATCCGGGAAAAGGAATGTTTTCGCGTGGCGAAAACAAATAGTTTTGATGAGAAGTCAAAGACATAAAGAAATCACGGTGCTCTGTTTTTTCATGAATGTGTATTTGCGATGTTTGGAATGGTGAAAAAATGAGTGCTTGTTTGGGGAAAATCATCATTTTTCCTACGTAAGCCCTGGGCTTGTTTTAAACAAGCCCAGGGCTTATATGAAACAAGGCGAGATGTCGAGTGGTCCGATTCGAGGTATCGTTGAGCTATCAACAGGAGAGGATGATTCAAATGAATCACAAATTGGACCAGCAAACGATTGAAGAAATGAAAGAGGTATTGCTTAGAAGACTTCCTGAACGGATGTATATCGATCCTGAGGCATTCGAGTTGGTAAGTATGGATATCCTTTGTGAAGTGAGAGAAGGGGAACGATTGAAACAAATGACGGTCTTCTTTAATACGAACACGCTTCAAGTACATAACTGATTGTTCCGAAATGTATACATGTATACTTGTAGATTTGTATACATGTATACATTTTTATCTAGTGAGTCTTTGGACGAAGCGTGAATCACATAAGTATCGGGAATCGGTCTATAAAAAACTGAAAGGGATGAGACGTGATGGACGAGCGGTTACTTGATGACTATGCGTTCGGTGGATTGGATCCGTTCGTCCAGACCGTGTTCTCTGAATTAATGGCGCGTCCCGAATGGATACGTGTCGTCGACAGGGAACATTGCGTCGAGAAGGTTGTCCGGTTCGATGAAGGACGGAACTCGCCTTACTTCCGGGTGGTAATCTACTTGGATGCGGAAGAGCGTCCGATCAATAAAGTGTATCTCTACGGACATGGGTGGTGGCGGATGGAGACGTCAGCTTCGTCGTCTCAGAGCTATCACAGGGTACATTCGAATATGAAGTGATGCATGTCCATTGGCTCATCAAGTATCGGTTCGAGGATTGGGGCGTGTCTGAAGACGGGGCATGGGAGAAAGAATGGTGATACGGGCTCATGCGTGAGCGTCTAGCACCTCTTGGCGAAGTCGCTCATCGCACCGCTGCCCCCCTGACGGCCCGATAACAAGAGCTGCTGGCTCACAAGCCGCATCTCTATGTTCCTGGCCCTTTCTAACGGGAGGCACGGAGCGTAAGAACAACGCAAAAAGCAAGAGCGTGGGCGTGTCTCACGCCACGCAAGGAACACTATTCAGCCGAATGGTGTTTTTGTAAATGTTTATGCATTTTCAAAGTAAGTTTGAAAATAATACACTAATAGGTTATTTTATTATGCGATAAGACATACTGTTATAATGGTAATGTAATTAATTTATTTTATATAAAAATAAAATTATTAGAGGAGAATCTTGATGGAAACTAAATTGCAAGGAGAAATAAAAAAAATCTTATCTAATTATCCTGAATTTTGGAGTGAGGGAAATCTTCTAAAATCAAAAGTTATTGAAGCTTTGAGAGATTACAGAAAAGATTTGATAAATGACCTTTTTGCCAATGAAGAGATAAAGAAAGTATATTCATTTTCAATCGGTGAAGGGACCGTATTTAAAATAGATGATTTTGTGAATATGATTCGCTTTAAGAGCTACTGGGAAAATAGCTACACTCGTTTTGGTAACGAAGTCGGTTTGACGAGTCAAAACAAGTATTTAAAATACGATTCTGATGTTGTATTGGATTTCCCGCATAAAGATTGTGTGCTAGAAGGGGGAATGACAAAAGAAGAGGTGGGAAGAAAAGAAGTTTATTATCATAGTGTTCTTGCAAGAGAAGAAATTGATGTAATGTTTTCTCCTAAAGTATTGACTAAAAT
>NZ_LR733444.1:0-3919 GCF_902506255.1 Exiguobacterium sp. 8H
AGGATGTCGACCGGATGCGTCTCTACATCGACGGGGTCTACTACAACACGGTCGGGCTTCGACACGCGTATGATAACGTCCACTTCTACCTGCCGTGGGAGCAACGGCTCGACCTCTCGGACACGGCGGTCTTCGAGTTCGTCTCGATCGACAAGCGGGGCCGCGAGGGCGAGCGCATGGTCGTGACGCCGGACATCCGCGTCCAGATGGGATGGAACAACGGCGATTATAAATTCCGTGCCAGGGTCGGCCGCGGGACGCACCGCGTCGTCATCAAGGACGCCGACGGCCGGGTGATGGATGCGAAAGACTTTGACCCTACGCAGTATTGGTCCTTCGACATCCCGCTCGACCATACACAGTACAAGCACGGCGAGACGTACTACGTGTACGGCGTCGACTCGAAGGGGAACGAGGGCCCGCCGGGGGAATACGTCTATGAGGCGACGAACGCGTCGTATGAGTCGTTCACGCCGGCGGCCGAGATAGGCTGGCCGGTCGGGGGGGACGCGCGATGAGCTATACGATCACCGGCACCCCCGAGGTCGTGAACGGGTTCATCAGCATCCTCGACCCGGCCGTCCGCCAGAAACGTTCCGCGACCTCCATCACGGACGAGGACCCCCTCCATAATTTCACGAACACGTTCAACGCCTGCCTCGACCACGCGTCCAAGAACGGGTGGAACGTGTTCGTCCCGAAAGGGGAATACGTGGTCAACTACATCAACCTGTGCCCGAACACGACGATCAAAGGGGTCGGCACCCATAGCAGGATCCGTCACAGAGGAAGCACCACCCATCCCTACCTGTTCCAGAACCCGCGGACGCACCCGGAAGCGCTCCCAAACGGCTCGATCGGCGGCATCGTCATCGAGGACCTGATGGTGACCCTGAGCGGCGAAACCAAGGCCGGGTTCATGCTGGACCGGGTGTACGAGTCGGTCATCGCACGCGTCCGGGTCTTTTCGGGAGGGTGTAAGGACACAGCGTTCCGGTTCACCGGCGGGGCGCACAACCAAGGGACGGCCTACTACAACACGCTCTATGACGTCTCCGTCAACGGGAACAACGGGGCGGGGACCAACTTGGAGAAAGCCTTCGCCTTCCACCACAGCGCCAACTCGAACCGTCTCCAGAACTGCCGCGTCGTCGCGACACGGGTCGGCGTGCAGGTCGAGACGGGCTACACGAACCACATCCACGTGTCGGGCTGTGCCTTCGAGAACTTCCAGTACGGGGTGGAGCTCCGTGGGTCGGCCTTCTCCAGCATCATCGGCAACCGGTTCGAGAACACGGGGGATAACAACGAAGACTACAACTGGGATGTGGCGGGCGTCCTACTCAGGACATTCGCCGGCAAAATCCCAGTCGCAGGCGGGGGCGAAGAGGAGAAACGGATCATCTCCCGGGGGAACCTCGTCGCCGGGAACTTCTATTCGGCGATCAAAAACGAGGCCACAAAGGAACGCAACATCATCATGGAGGGGCCGGAGAACGAGGAGAACCTGATCCTCGACAATCGTTATCTCCACGTCCCCTTCATCCGCAACGCGACGATAGTGGAAATCGACGGTTCCCCATCGAAGGACGCGGTGGTCACCGGGTGGCAATCCGCCATCGAGCTCCAAGGGCAACACGATATCCGCAACGCGAAAACCATCCGGGGGACGGGGACGATCCGCGAGGTCGACCTCCTGACGAACGTCGATGCCATCACGGGGGTCGGGTCGTTGACGGACGTCGAGCGCCTCGCGAACGTCACGGATATCTGTGACGTCGGCACGATCTCAGGGGTGGAGGAAATCTCGGATGTCGGGTCGATCCAGCTCACCCGGCTCACCGCGGAGCCGGTCGCCCCGGGTGAGGGGACGCTCTACCACCTCGACACCGTCACCCATCCGGAGGGCTATTACCTCTACCGGGACGGACGTTTCCAGGCACTCGTGCCGGAACCCACGGGACCGGTGGTGCCGACGGCTCCGGATCACCCGTTCTTCCAGCTCGACGCCCGGACGCTGTTCCGGGACGGCGTGTGGGAACACGACCTCCACGGCTGGTCGTCGCTCGAACGTCAGGTCGTCAGCGACCCGGCCGGCGAGCCGGTCGTCACGTTCCACTCGATCCCCGCGTGGGGGCTGTTGGCGGACGGCATGACGATCGACGCGCGCAAGCTGAAGTGTCTGCGCCTGCGGGCGCCGAAGGGCGAGGCGTACTACCGGATCGCCGTGAAGGCGTATGACCGGGACGGGTTCCAGCTCGAAGACACCGGCGCGACAGAGGACTATGTGCACCTGCATGGGGCCGTCGCGTCCGAGACCTCGTATTGGAACGAGACGCAGAAGCGACGCCAGAACCGGGCGAACGTGTATGAGGCGACGTTGCGCGTCCTCTCCGACGAGGTCTTCTTCCTGAAGGTGTCGATCTTCACCGGGGTCGCGATCACGACGGAGAACCCGATCACCTCGCTCGTGCTCGAGGTGCCCGCGGCCACGACGGCCGAGGCGCTCGCGGCCGAAACGCTCGCCGAGACGGTGTTCAAGAACCCGCTCTTCGACGGGAGCCTCGCCCCGCAGGGGTGAACAGGGGTACCGTCCGTCCTGAGATGGCGACGATACCTATGTGGAGTGCTTTGATGAGGGGGCAGTTCAGGCCCCCTCTTGTCGGGTCTCGCCGTTGCCACGATCGTGACGCGCCCCCGACCAGGTCCCGCCTTCTGATGACGGAAGCGGGCGGAGGGCACGTGCTCGCTATATCTCGTTTCTTGACAGGTGTGGAATGATGAACAGTGTTTGCCACGTACACGCCGTGTACGCCCCTAGAAAGACTACGACTATGAAAAAGGATGGATGATGATGAGAATGGAATGGAAACGACAGGCGCGACACGCCTTGAAAGGAAACTGGTGGAGGATGGCCGGGGTGGCGCTCCTGTTCTTCATCGTCAGCGGCATCCCCCAATGGTTCATGCCCGGGGTGGACGCCGACTCCCCAGAACTGTTCACATCGAGAGCGCTCACCTGGGTGTTCGTCTCCCATGTCGTGCAGATCATGATCGCCCCGCTCGCCATCGGGTGGTCATGGCTCACGCTCGACGTCTCACGTGAGAAGGGCGCCTCGCTCTGGACGATGTTCAGGCCGTTCCGGACCCGATACCTCAAACATGTCGTCACCTCGTTGGTGATGAGTGTGTTCCTCGTGCTATGGAGCTTGCTGTTGATCGTACCGGGAGTCATCAAAGGCTTCTCCTACTCGCTCACACCGTACATCTTGCGCGACCGGCCCGAGCTGTCCGTGCTCGAGTCGATCACGGAGTCCCGTCGCCTCATGGATGGCCACAAGATGGAGGCGCTCATGCTCGTCCTGTCCTTCCTCGGCTGGTTCCTCGTCGGGACCTTGACGCTCGGGATCGGGTTCTTCTTCATCGGGCCGTACATCTCGACCACGTACGCGACGTTCTATGACGCGATCCGCGACAACGGGGAAGCCGGTACGGATGAGCCGACGCATGGGACGGAACAAGGGTTCTGACCAAACCGTCCCTGTCCGATTCATCAGGCGGGGCGAGCGCTTTCAGGCAATGATTTCAGTTCTTCATCGACCTGTCCCAGAGTGGGACCGAAGGGACGGGGACGCACGACATCACAAACGAAAGGGATGACCATATGATCCGATCATCGACAACCATACATAAGGCGAGGGCACACCTCCTGCGCGGGGTACTCCTCGCCCTCCTCCTCGCGGTCTCGTGCGGCATCGCGCAGCCGACGCATGCCGAGACGGGCGACAGCATCACCCGGGAGGCGCTCACGCCGTTCGAGTCGTCGCTCGCCCTCCTCACGGACCTCGAGGCGCCCGTGCCGATCGACTACTACCAGGGACAGGACCGGGTGACCGGGACCGTCGCGCCGGACGTGAAGA
>NZ_LR733466.1:0-3629 GCF_902506255.1 Exiguobacterium sp. 8H
CGTATGTCGTCGAGAACCTGTTGATCGAACGGACCGGCACCTATCCGAAACGGATCACGGCCAAGTTCCTGGACAAGACGTGGGACCAGATCGTCCGCACCTACCAGGACACCGAGCCGATGTTCGCGACGATCCCGGACCATCATCGTTTTCTCGACTGAACGAAAAAAGGCCCCCATAAGGGGACCTCTTGATTGAGACTCGAGACGTTGGCGGACGTCGAGTCGATCGACGCGCGCAAGCTGAAGTGTCTGCGCCTGCGGAAAGGGATCAGAAATCCCTATATATCTAGCATACCAAAATTCTCGGAAAGCGCAACAAAAGACGCCCCCTCGGAAGAGGTGGGCGTCCGATCCCGATCGTTTCCGCGACCGGGAGATGAGGTATCCTAAACAAAATCCTCACTGCAACTTGAACATTTGGAGGGGCAGGGAACCGTCCTCCCTGCCTTGTCGTCATTTTACCAGAAGGACGCAGATTTTGAAAAGTACCGTCCGTTTTCTCGTCGAACACGAAAGAAAACGCACATTGATAAAAAGACGAGTTAACGGACAACGTACCCAAAACAAAAAGGGCGACGGGCCGCCCTTTCGTATTTTATGTGAACTCACGAACAAATTCGTTCTTTTAACGGTCGTTTTTAAAACAACTATTTATCAATCAATTTTCAGACTCTCAACCAATCTAATGACTAAATGATCAAGCAATCTTCCACATACAAGTCGATTTGATTCCAGCGCAAGTAAACCTAGAAATGGACTATCTGCTGGTCCAGACTCATCGCTAGAAGTGATTGCAAATCCATCAGGACCAGCATGAACGTTCATTTGAATCTGATGGCCTTGTTCACCTTTTGTCATTTTCATAGTTATTGTAAACTCTCTAGGATGCAATACAGAACGAATGACTACAATCTGTCCGTTTAATTTCCTGTTTTCATCACCAAAAATCAAACGAAAAATAAATTCCATTCCGTGTTGATCTTGACGTTCTTGATAGTCGATGAATGGGTACTTTTCAGAAATCTCCTTCGCCCGACTGCTCAAGACGTCAAATTGTTTTTCTAAATCCATGCCGACGACCGTCGCTTCTGTCATGTCCTGATAGTCTGCCATTGCTTGCTCAAACCGTTTCTCATGCTCCAACATACATATCCCCCCTATTAATCGACTATTACACCTTCATACAGTTTCCAATTAACCTGCATCCCTTCGTCCCCGCGTGCCCCTACAACACCCTTAACTTTGACTTTATCGCCATTCTTAATATCCTCTTTACTACTTTCATCCTTCAACTCAACAACGATTGTATAAGGCATTAGCTCTTTATTATCTGTACTGATTGTTGCCCAATCTTGTCCTTTATAGTCATCAGAAGATACTAAGACAACGCTATCTCCCATAGCTTCTGTATCGGCTACCGTTCCCGTCCAAGTCACTTCTTTTTTGTGCACATATGTATCGTACACTGGAGAACGTTCCTCTTTCGGAATATTGTAGAAAGCTGTTACGTATTCGTTAAAGTCTGCATTCATTGAATCCGCAAACGGATGATCTTTTACTGCAGCCATTTCCTCTTCGCTTAACGGCGCTTTCTTTTCAAGCACCGTTACAAAATGTTCGGCCTTGTCCCGGTTAGCTTTCAGTAAGATGTAAATATTATCAACCACAATTGTAATGGTTGAATCCGGCTTCTCATATTTCTTGGCTTGTTCGATCGTTTCATACTGTACGATCTCTGCTTCCGGAGTTCTGATTGCTTTCACAAGACCTTCTGAACCTTCAAACTCGCTTGTAACGTCTTCTGCTTCACCAGTCACAAGACCCGATTCTTTTAACCATGTATAGGCGTCATCAGCTTTGATTCCAGCTTCTTCTTCCGCCACCTCTTCTATACCAGTCTCTTCTGTTGTTGCTTCCTCACCACCGCAAGCCGAAACAAGACCGAGTGCCATTACAAACGCCACTAAAAAAGCGTATTTCCTCATCATGTTTTCCCCCTGTTTTTCTATTTCCCTACGAACAATGGCCTAGCTGTTGCTATACCATCATGTAAAGATAAATTAATTGTACTACTCAGTATGATACGCTTAGAAATTCACAGTAACAACATATCCCGATTACTTTGAACCGACAAACCACCGTTTTAAAAACACAATCGAATTGTCGTTCGTCTTGTAAATCTAAATAAAAATTATTTCATTCCTTTTGAAATGTTACAGATTCCATTTTTAATTCCAGTTAATTCTTTTTTTATTTTCTGTTCATTCGATTCAACGAACACCCACGATTTTAACATGGAGAAATCAACCGTGAAGGTTGATACCAATCTATTTTTACCATTCTCCCCGAATCATTCTGGACCGACAAACGCGATCGCTTCGAACGACACCTGAACCACCCCGTCCCGCTCGTTGGCCAACTCGACGACACGGTCCATGTAGTCGACCCGATGCACGAACCCATGGAACTGACGCATCTCCCCGTCCGTCACATACCGCACCGTCACCCGGTCGCCGGAGAAGATCGCGTCGTTCAGCACACGCTCGTACACGTCCAATAGGTGGTCGTCGATATCCGGCATCTCGATTTTCTGCACCTCTCGATAATATTTGATGAGGAGTGCCTTGTGTTCCGGCATCAGGAACGGGACCCATTTCTTCTCGCCCCGGTCGACATATCTCGTCATGGTCCATCTCCACCTTTCCCAAGAAATTATAAGAACATTTGTTCTTATTTTATACCCTCATTTCCGAGTTGTACACAAAAAAAGGGGGCACCGGTCGGCACCCCCTCGTCAAGATACGGTTTGTTCGGCGGCCTTGCCCGGGACGACATCCCCGAGCGCCATCACGACATAGCCGCCCCGTTGGGCGTACGCTGTCATGTATGTCACGCGTCGGCACAACGCCCGGCCGGTGTACGCCTGTTCGACCGGGTCATACTCGCGCAGGTACAGGATATCGCCGGACTGGTATCCGCGATCGTCCCGTCGAATCTCGAATGTCTTCCGGCCGGCATCGACCATGTCGAAATACTCCGGCCAAATCTTCAGTTCATGGAGCATCCGTCTTCCCTCCTTCCGTGTTCGTCTCTCATTCAGGTGGCAGACAGGCAGTTCAAAGGCACAGTCTGATCTTCTGCTGGTCTGACCGAATCAGGATGTACACCGTATAGTCTACACCCTTTGAGATTTCAGACAATACAAGTCCCGCAGTATCGATCGATGCGACTTCGATCAGTTGCAAGAGACGGTCCATCTCGACCGTCTCGACCTCCTTCACCGAGACGATGCCGTCTTTCACCTCATCCATTCTGTAATCGCAGAGGATGGGGGCTTCTTCCAGTGGGATATGCGAGATGTATGCATCACTTTCAGTCGGGACGATGGGCACGTCACGAACGCTGCAGTCTCCGTCTCGGTTGACGGTCGCAAGAAGATCGTCTTCTCCGTTCTCATGCATCAAGAAATACTGCCTGATCCCGTCCTCTTCCTCGAACCATTGCAATGCCCACAGGTCGAGGTCGATGTTTTTACGTTCCGCTTCCAGCACTTCGAGCACACGTTCCATGTCTCTTTGTTGTTCCGGGCTCAGACAGGTACTCTCATATCGGATATCCCGCAACTTC